>CAZGJO010000182.1:0-4170 GCA_964525685.1 uncultured Ectothiorhodospiraceae bacterium
TCTTCCATACAGTGTACAGGATTGAGTCCACGATTCGCGACAGTTCCCCCGAACAACCGGCCCCGACGGGGAACCAAGGAGACATTCGAACGTGCAGCACATCCAATCGGGACGGGGTTTCTGGGTCATCCTGGTCGGTAGCATTCTGGGTCTGCTGGCCCTGGGTGCGCTGTCCGTGAACACGGCCTATCAGCAGCTGCTGGAAGAGCGCAAGCAGGCCGCCGCCCACGTGACCCAGGCGGCGGTCTCCCTGGTCGACCACTACGCCGAACAGGTCGAGGACGGCACCGTGGAGGAGGCCGAAGCCCGGGAGCGGGCCATGGACGCCGTCCGCCACCTGCGCTTCAACGAGTACCCCGAGGGGGAGCGGGAGTACGTCTGGATCACGGATCTCACCCCGAAGACCATCATGCATCCGGTACAGCCCGATCTCGAGGGTCGCGACATGACGGACTTCGTTGACGCCGACGGGCACCGTTTCGCCGCGGAGTTTGCCGAGATCGCCCGCGAGGAGGGCGCCGGTTTCGTCACCTACCAGTGGCCCCGACCGGGGGAAGACGAGCCCACCACCAAGGTCTCCTACGTCGAGCTCCACGAAACCTGGGAGTGGGTGATCGGCTCCGGGGTCTATCTGGCGGAGGTCCACCGGGGCGTTCTGGCCATGGCGGTGGACTTCCTGTGGCAGGCGGGCCTGGTGCTGATCGGGATCATCGGCCTGGTGACCCTCTACTTCCGCCGGTATCAGCGGCAGCTGGAAGCGCATCTGGTGGCGCGAGGGAAGGACGAGGAATACCGCCGGCGACTGCTGGAAAGCCTGGCCGAGGGGGTGTTCGGCATCGATGCCGAGGGGCGCTACACCTTCCTCAATCCCGTGGCCTGTCGCCTGCTCGGCTTCGACAGCGAGGCCGAGGCCCTCGGCCGGCCCTCCCACACGACCAATCACCACACCCGGCCGGACGGTTCCGACTACCCGGAAGACCAGTGTCCCATCTACCGGATCAGAGCAACGGGCGAAGCGCTGGAGGCATGGGAGGACCAGTTCTGGCGCACCGACGGCACCGCCTTCCCGGTCCAGGTCTACGCCGCACCGCTGCACGAGCCCGACGGCACCATCACCGGGGTGGTGGTCTCGTTCCAGGACATCACCGAGCGTCGGGCGCTGGAGGACCGGCTGCGCGAGACGGAGCTGCGCTTCCGGCAGCTGGCCGAGAGCATCGACGACGTCTTCTGGATCCGCACCGCCGACCGGATCCTCTACGTGAACCCGGCCTACGAGAACCTCTGGGGGCGCAGCATCGAGGAGCTGTATCGCGATCCGAACGCCTTCCTCGAGGCGGTCCACCCGGACGACCGCGCCCGCGTGGAAGCACTGTTCCGCAACGAGCTGGCCGGTGATGGGCATTTCGATGCCAGCTACCGGATCGTCCGGCCCGACGGCAGCATCCGCTGGATCCACGCCCGCAGCTACAGCATCCCGGGTGACGAGGGCGAGGAGCCGCGCAGTGCCGGCACGGCGGTGGATATCACCGAAATCAAGAACTTCGAGGAGGAGCTGGCACGCTCCAACGCCGAGCTGGAGCAGTTCGCCTACGCCGTGTCCCACGATCTGCAGGCACCGCTGCGGATCGTGGTGAGCTACCTGGAGCTGCTGCAGACGCGTTACGGCGACGTGCTGGAAGAGCGGGCCCGGCGCTACATCCACACCGCCGTGGATGCCGGGACCCGGATGCACCAGATGATCACCGACCTGCTGGCGTACTCCCGGGTCAGGCGGTACGGGGAGCCCCTGGCCCCGGTGGCCCTGGGCGACGTAGTGGCGGAGGCCCGCGAAAACCTGGCCTCCGACATCCAGGAGAGCGGCGCGAGCATCGACGTTGCTGAACTGCCCACCATTCAGGGCGACCACAGCCAGTTGGTCCGGCTGTTCCAGAACCTGCTCGGCAATGCCATCAAGTACGGACCCAGGGAGGGGCACCCGGTGATCGCCATCACGGCGCAGGAGGAAGCCGACGGCTGGAGGATTCTGGTGGCCGACAACGGCCTGGGCATCGATCCGGAGAATGCCGAGCGTGTCTTCCAGGTCTTCCAGCGGCTGCACACCCGCGAGGAGTACGAGGGCACCGGCGCCGGCCTGGCACTCAGCAAGCGCATCGTCGAACGCCACGGCGGCGCGATCGGCGTGGAGTCTGCGGGTGAGGGCCACGGGAGTACCTTCTGGTTCACCTTGCCGTTCTCCACAGATCCTGTGGATAACCCTGTGGAGAAACCTGTTTGAAACGCGCTAAGTGCCCGTGATTGCGGGCGGGTTGTTGGATTGGCCAATGAATCACCACTGTTTGTAACAGATTGATATTAAAGGATTAATTGTAAGCCCTTGAGTCTCCGTGGAGCGCGATGGGCCGCCGCTGTCAAGATGGAAACGGGGGGTGCGGGGTTGTTGACAAATCGGCCGCTGCCCCGGTGGAAGGCGAGGCCGGGGGCGAGAGGGTCGGCTCGATGTCGTTCTCCACAGATCCTGTGGATAACCTTGTGGAGAAACTCGGGGAAAGCGCGCTAAGTTCCCGTGATGGCGGGCCGGTTGTTGGATTGGTTAATGAATCACCATGGTTTGCAGGTAGTTGTTTTTGAAGGGTTAAATGTAAGCCATTGAGTCTCCGTGGAGCGTGATGGTCGACTAGTGTCAAGCCTCGGTACGGTGGGGTGAGATTGTTGACAACTCACGTTGGATGTCCCGCGGTGGGCGGGTGCATCCGGTATTCAATGCTGCAACAATGCCCTGCAACACCATGGAGCCTGGAATGCCACTGCAATGACTTCCCACGATCCCGGCGTCGCCTGGTATGACCGTCACGCCCCTCGGTTGGCGGAGAAGTATGATGGTGCGCGCTTTGAAGCGGTCCATGGGTGGCTCCTTCCCCTCCTGGGTGACGAGAAAAATGGCGCGGTCCTGGACGTTGGGGCTGGGACTGGTCGTGATGCGGCCTGGTTTGCCGCGCACGGTTTTCCCGTGGTGGCGATAGAGCCCTCGGCGGGCCTGCGCGCCGAGGCTTGTGAGCGCCATCCTGATCGGTCCATTGAGTGGCTAGACGAACGGCTCCCCGACCTCAAGGGTGTGCGGGCGAGTGGTCGGACCTTCTCGCTTATCCTCCTGTCGGCTGTTTGGATGCACGTCACGCAGGCGGAGCGGGCGCGCGCCTTCGAGACGCTGGTTTCCTTGCTGCGACCCCGGGGGCTTCTCGCCGTGACGTTGCGGTTGGGCGAGCCGGATACGGAACGCGGTATGGCCGTGGTGACCAGTGAAGAGGTGGTGGGCTTGGCTGGGATGTATGGCTTGGAGGTGGTTCATAACGAGGTGAGCGCCGACGCCCTGGGCCGTTCCGATGTGGCCTGGGGCGAGGTCGCGATGCGCAAACCGGCCTAGTCCTTGAGGCGGAAGGTGATGCCCATGGGGGCCGAGCCCTCGTGGGAGAGGTATTCAACTGGGCCGAGATAGCGGAAGGGGGCGGCCCGGCCATCCGGACCGAGTTTGTGATCGCGGACGAAGAGGTGGATCGGGGTGCCTCGTTGAGCCTGCTCAATGATCTCCCGGCCACGCTGACTCTCCGGCGTGGTTTGGTTCTGGCTCTGCCAGTGGAAGGTCCGCTCGTCGATGAAGTAGTCTAGATAGCGGTGTTCTTCCTGCCGGCCCTGCTTGTTCAGGGTGACGAGCAGGATGTGGGTGCGGTCTGGTAGGACTACATGGCCCCCGTTCCAACTCCCCGGATTGAAACTCGCGCCGAACAGCGCCGGGATGGCTTCTCGTTCGAACTCCCGCCCTCGGGCCAGCTCCAGCGGGTTGAGGACTTCTTTGAGTCGGGCGAAGGTCCGCATGGACTCATCCGCGACCAGATCCTCATAGTCGGGGTTCTGGGCCTTGAGGATGTAATCACCCTCCAAGGTCTTGGTGATACCGCGCAACAGGTACTGGGTGTCGCCGGCCTCGTCCTGGCGCTCGATGGCCATGGTGTCGCCGGTGATGGAGCCGGCGCTGGTGTCGGTGACCCATTCGAGCAGCAGGTAGTCGCCGTCCCGGATGGGGTGCTTGCCGCCATTCATAGAGTCCCCGCGAGCCCGTGCAACGAAGTGCCGCTCCGGCTCTAGGCGTCCGTGGCCGGGCGGGACGGCGATGGT
>CAZGJO010000183.1:0-4162 GCA_964525685.1 uncultured Ectothiorhodospiraceae bacterium
GCCCCCGGGGGCCCGGGTGCCCCCACCCCTCCCGGCGCCCCGGCCGCCTCCGTGCGGCCGCCGCCCCGGGGTCCGCCCCCCCGACCCGGGACACCCGACGCTTCACCGGGGAGTCATTCCCGGACCAGGCCGGATTCCGGTTCGGGAGGTACCCCCTCTTTCTCAGGGATGCTCTTCGATCTGGATGGAACCTTGGTGGATACGGCGCCGGATCTGGCGGCGGCGCTGAACCGGGTGCGGCTGGAAGAGGGAAGCGAGGCGCTCCCCTTCGAGACGATTCGACCGTGGGTCTCCCATGGCGGTGGGGCGCTGATTCGGTTCGGTTTCCCGGAGGCGGATGAACCCCGTCGTGCCACGCTGACGGAGCGGCTGCTGGATCACTACGCCGCCGCCATTGCCGAGGAGAGTCGGCTGTTCCCGGGGCTCGAAGGGGTGCTGGCGCGGCTGGAGGCGGCCGGTCGGCCGTGGGGGGTGGTGACCAACAAGCCGGAGCGCTTTACCTCCGCGCTGATGGCGGCGCTGGGGCTGGATCGGCGCGCCGCCTGTCTGGTCTCCGGTGACACCACGGCGCATTCGAAGCCGCATCCGGCGCCGATGCATCACGCCTGTGCACTGGCCGGCTGCGACCCGGCCAGCACGGTCTATGTCGGCGACGCCGAGCGCGACATCGCCGCCGGACGCGCCGCCGGGATGGTCACGCTGGTCGCCGAATGGGGCTACCTCGGCCCCGAGGACGACCCGGCGGCCTGGGGCGCCGACCACCGTCTGGCGACCCCGGTCGATCTGGGCCACTGGCTGGAGCGTCCGGCGCCGCCGGCCGCACGCTCGACCGGTGCGGCCGTGACGACCACCGGTCCCTCACCGGAGGAGCGCCCGTGACCCCGCAGCAGGCCTACCGCCACTGCCGCGCCATCGCCCGCGGCCACTACGAGAACTTCCCGGTGGCGAGCCTGGTGCTGCCGCACCGCCTGCGTGACCCGGTGGCGGCCATCTACGCCTTCGCCCGGGCCGCCGACGACCTGGCCGACGAGGGCGACCATCCCCCGGAGGCACGGCTCGCCGCCCTCGACCAGCGCGCAGAACAGCTCGAGGCCGCCGGCCACGGCCAGCCGGACCCCGACGATCCGGTGGCGGTGGCGCTGGCCGACGCCATCGACCGCCACAGCCTGCCGCTGCAGCCGTTCCGCGACCTGCTCTCCGCCTTCCGTCAGGACGTGGAAAAGCGCCGCTACGCCGACTTCGGCGAGGTCATGGACTACTGCCGCCGCTCCGCCAACCCGGTGGGCCGCCTGCTGCTCGCCCTGTACGACATCGACGACGAGCGCACCATCGCCCACTCCGACGCCCTGTGCAGCGGTCTGCAGCTGGTCAACTTCCTCCAGGACATCGCCCAGGACTACGACGAGAACGACCGCATCTACCTGCCGGCCGAGGACATGGCGCGCTTCGGCGTCGACGAGGCGCACATCCGCGACCGCGTCAGCGACGCCGCCATGCGCGCCCTGCTCCAGTTCGAGATCGACCGCGCCCGCAAGCTGCTGCGCGGTGGCGCCGGCCTCGGCAAGCGCCTGCCGGGGCGGATGAAGTACGAGGCGCGGCTGATCCTCTACGGCGGCGTCGCCATCCTCGGCCGCCTCCACGCCCAGCCCGCCGACGACCTGTTCAGCCGCCCGCGCCTGCGCCCGCGCGACCGCGCCTGGATGCTCTGGCGGACCCTGCTGCCGCGCTAGACCGAGGCGATCTCCGGATACCGTTCCGGGTGCTCGATCATCGCCACCGTCAGGTCGACATCAAGCTCGGGCCAGTGAAAATGGCCCGGTGCGGGTTCTTCCACCCGCAGGATCGCACTCACCGGCTGCTCCCTGAACCACGGGAAGGCGTCATACGGCAGAAAATGTTCCCGCTCCCTCTCCATCAACCAGATGCCGTGCGCGGAGATATTGGTCACTTCAACGGGTAAAGTGGTTTCGCCATGCGCGGACGATTTCATCGTAATGCTCCTGAATCAGCGCCTCGATCTCGTTGAGTTCGCGGCTGCCGTACCGGTGACTGACGGCTCGTTGCACAACCGGCTCAAGCCAGAACTTCGCTTCCCCACCCGCCGAGACCACATGCACGTGCATCCTTGATTCCTCGCGGGAGAAGAAAAAGAAGCGATACCCTTTCTCCCTGAACACGGTTGGACTCATCCCTGATTCCTCCATGGCTTCTTCGTTTCAGTGTAATGCCACATTCCACAGCCTTTCCAGAGCGACTTGACGCCTAGTGCCGAGCGCACCACCATTCCACGTTCACCAAGTACCAGAAATCTCCATCATGAACACGCAAAAGCGCCAAGAGGCTGCCCGAGGAATTCGTGAGCGCCACCGGAACGCACCCGAAGTCAGCAGCAGAGAGCTGCTCCGTCTGCGCCGGGAAGGGCGCCCATGACGCCCGACGAATACTGCCAGGAGAAGGCCTCGGCCAGCGGCTCCTCCTTCTACTACAGCTTCCTGTTCCTGCCGCCGGAGAAGCGGCGCGCCATCACCGCGCTGTACGCCTTCTGCCGCGAGGTCGACGACGTGGTCGACGAGTGCAGTGACGTCGGTCTGGCGCGGGTGAAGCTGGACTGGTGGCGCGCCGAGGTCGACCGCACCTTCGACGGCGCGCCGCAGCACCCGGTGGGTCAGGCGCTGCTGCCGCACATCGAGGCCTTCGGCCTGCCCCGCGAGCAGTTCCACGAGATCATCGACGGCATGGCCATGGATCTCGACCACAGCGGCTACGCCAACTACGCCGAGCTGGAGCTCTACTGCTACCGCGCCGCCTCGGTGGTCGGCCTGCTGGCCGCCGAGATCTTCGGCTACCGCCACCGCGACACCCGCCGCTACGCCCACGAACTCGGCCTCGCCTTCCAGCTCACCAACATCCTGCGCGACGTGCGCGAGGACGCCGAGCGCGGCCGGATCTATCTTCCCGAGGAAGCGTTGGCGGCCCACGGCGTCAGCCGTCAGGAGCTGATGCTGGGCCGCGAGACCGAGGCGATGACCGCCCTGTTCGCCGACGTCGCCGACCGCGCCCGCCACCACTACGAGCGCGCCTTCACCGCGCTGCCCGACGAGGACCGCTTCCCGCAGCGCACCGGGCTGATCATGGCGGCCATCTACCGCAAGCTGCTGGATACCATGGCCGCCGACGGCTACCGGGTGATGAGTCGCCGTTACCGCCTGCCGGCGTGGCGCAAACTGTGGCTCGCCTGGCGCACCGCCCGACGCGAGGCGCGCCGGGCGCCGCCGGAGCAGCTCGACTCGTGAACCGGCCCGTGGTCGTCGGCGGCGGCTGGGCCGGACTCGCCGCCGCCGTGGAACTGGCCGACGCCGGTCGTCGCCCCCGCCTGCTGGAAGCCGGCCCGCGCCTCGGCGGTCGCGCCGCCACCCTGCCGCCCGGCGGCTCCCGCCGCGACGCCCCGCCGCTGGACCACGGCCAGCACCTGCTGGTCGGCGCCTACAGCGGCGTCGCCGCCCTGCTCGAACGCCTCGGCATCGCCCTCGACGACGCCTTCGTCCGCGTCCGCCCCGGCCTGCGCGTGGTCGACGCCGACGGCGCCACCGCCCTGGCCATCGACCTGCCGCCCCTGCCCTCCCCCCTGCACAGCGCCGTCGGCCTGCTGCGCGCCCACGGCCTCGACTGGCGCCAACGCCTCGCCCTGCCGCGCCTGCTGGGAAAAGGGGACAGTCCCCTTTTTCCGGATGAAACCGTCGCTGACCTGTTCCGGCGCACCAACCAACCGGAGGCCGCCATCCGCCGCCTCTGGGCGCCGCTCTGCCTGGCGACCCTGAACACGCCGCCGGAGCAGGCCGCAGCGTCGCTGTTCACGACGGTCGTGAAAGAGGTCTTCCAGGGCCCCCGACGGGCGGCGGAGCTCTGGTTCCCGCGCCGTGACCTCGGCGCCCTGCTGGCCGAGCCGGCGCGCGTCCACATCGAGGCGCGGGGTGGCGAAGTGCTCACCAACCATCGGGTGCGGCGGCTGCTGTTGGAAAAAGGGGACTGTCCCCATTTTTCCGGGGTGGCGACGCGGGAGGCGGTGTTCCAGGGGCCGGTGGTCCTGGCGGTGGCGCCGTGGCATGCGGCGCGGTTGCTGCGTGGGTCGCTGGGGGATTCGGAGGGTTCGGAGTGGGGTTTC
>CAZGJO010000184.1:0-4154 GCA_964525685.1 uncultured Ectothiorhodospiraceae bacterium
CCAGCGTCTTCAACAGGGCGTTGAAGCTGTGGCTGGAGAGCATGTGGACCTCGTCCACCAGATAGACCTTGTAGCGACCATTCGCCGGGGCGTACTGGACGTTGTCCAGCAGCTCCCGGGTATCATCGACCCTGGTGCGCGAGGCGGCATCCACCTCGATGAGATCGACGAAGCGGCCCTCGTCGATGGCGACACACGCCTCGCACCGGCCGCACGGGGTCGAGTCGACCCCCTCGAGGCAATTCAGTGACTTGGCCAGCAGTCGCGCGAGGGTGGTCTTGCCGACCCCGCGGGTGCCGGTGAAGAGGAAGGCGTGGTGGAGGCGGTTCTGATCCAGCGCGTTGCTCAGCGCCTGGACCACATGGGCCTGACCCACCAGTTCGGGGAAGCTGCGCGGGCGCCACTTGCGGGCGAGGACCTGATAGCTCACCGGCGGCCCCTCCCTGCGGGGCTGGGAATTCGGGTGGTGGCCCCCGCCAACCCGGTCCCGGCACACGAAAGAACTGCTGCCGCTGCTCCCTTCCGGGCCTGACGGGGTTCACAGCCATTCGTTGCGGGGAGATCGACGAGGGCCACCATGGAAGGGACGATCCTAACACCTCGAACCGTCGATCAGAAGGCCGAACTGAACAGCGACGGACGAAACCCGAAGGCCCGGGAGGAACACCTCCCTCCGCCGTGGCGAAACGCTCCAGCGCTGGACTAGACTCTTTTCAGCTGATCGGAACAGAACAAAACAGGGACAGCGAATACCGTGGTCACCCCTTCAACCGCCATGGCGCCCATCTCATCGTTCCCTGGAGAGGCCGAGCGACGGGCCCTCGTCGATGACCGTCTGCGTCGGCTCCTCCCCGCCGGCACAGAACTCCCGGACCATCTCCACGACGCCCTGGAGGCGGGCCTGCTCGCCCCCGGCAAGCGGCTGCGACCGCAGCTGACCCTGCTCGCCACCGCCCAGTGCGGCGGCGACTGGCGAGCGGCCCTGGATCCCGCCTGTGCCCTGGAGATGGTCCACGCCGCTTCGTTGATCCTCGATGATCTACCCGCCATGGACGATGCCGCCGAACGTCGTGGCCAACCTGCACTCCACCACCGTTTCGGTGAGGATGGTGCGATCCTGGCGGCGGTGGCACTGATGAACCAGGCCTACGCCGTGGTGGCCGAAAGTCCCGACCTCACGCCCGCGACCCGTCTGAACCTGGTGCGTGAACTGGCCGAAACCATCGGTGCCACGGGACTGGTGGCCGGACAATGGCGCGACCTCCATCAGCTCGACGGCGCCGGCGCCACCCTGGTGGAGACGGTCAACCGGCAGAAGACCGGTCTGCTTTTCCACCTCGCGGTGGACTGGGGAGCCCGGATGGCCGGCGCCGGAGCGGACCGCCGCTCGGCCCTGGCCGCCTTCTCCGACGCCCTCGGCCTCGGGTATCAGGCACTGGACGACGCTGTCGATCAGGGCGAAGATGGACCCGATTCGTCCCGTCTATCCGGAGGCCCCGACACCGTGCGCCACCATATGGATTCGGCCCTAAGCAGTCTCGAACACGGCTTTCCGAGCGGCGAACCGCACCTCGCCACCTTTGTCCTCGATCTGTTCGGCAAGCATTCCGACGAGCCACAATGACCGCGGCGCCGGCACACACGACCGGAACCGACGAGGCGGTGCTGGCCCTGACGGATGTTCATTTCGCCTACGCCGACCACCCGGTCCTGCGCGGGGTCGACCTGCAACTTCCCCCCGGCGTCATCCACGGCCTGCTCGGACCCAACGGTGCCGGCAAGACCACCCTGTTCCGCCTGATCACCGGCCGTCTGCGCCCCGATACCGGGACCATCCGGTTGCTCGGCCATCCGCCCGAGACCGGTTCGGTACGCCGTCATCTCGGCTGGGTCCCGCAGACCCCGGCCCTCTACCCGCACCTCACCGTGCGCGAGAATCTGGAGGTCTTCGCCCGTCTCTGGCGGATCCCGCGCGCAAGCATCAACGAACGGGTCGCCGCCGCCCTCGCCGCCGGCCAGCTCGAGCAGCGGGCCGACGAACGGGTCGCGCACCTCTCCGGCGGCTACCAGCGACGGGTGAACATCGCCGTGGCCCTGGTCCCGCGCCCCCGTCTGCTGCTGCTGGACGAACCGACCGTGGGCGTGGACAGCGAGGCGCGCGCGGCCATCCAGCGCGTCCTGCTGGACCAGGCCGCCACCGGGACGAGCCTGCTGCTGACCACCCATGACAGCGAGGAGGCCGAGTGCCTCTGCGACCGTTTCAGCCGGCTGGAGGAGGGGCGCCTGGCGACCCGGGAGACGGCGGCATGATCGCCACGACCCTGCGCGTCATGCTCCTGGGTCTGCTGCGGGATCGCGGCGCGCTGGCCCTGACCTTCCTGCTGCCGCCGCTGATCTACGTCGTCTTCGCCGCCATCTTCTCCGGCACCAGCTCCGGCGACTTTGAGCCCCGCGTGGTGGTGGTGGATGCCGTGAACGATCGCCACACCGAACGACTGGTCACCGCCCTGGAAGAGGAACCCCGTCTGCGGGTGGTGGGTCGGACCGGGACGGGAGCGGCCGCCACCAAGCGCCTCCGCCGCGGCGATGCCGACGCCACCCTGTTCATCCAGCACCCTCTGCACCACGAACCACCGGCGGACGAGGCGGCCCTGCGAGTCGAGGCCGACGGCAGCCGGGCCATGGCCGCGCCGCTGGTGACCGGTCTGGTCCAGGAGGTCTTCGCCGCCGCCCTGCCCGAGGTCCTGGTTGCTCGCACCCTGACCCGGCTGGAAGCGATCGTCGGCAGCTACACCGAGGAACAGCAGCATCGCATCGCTGAGAACCTGGGCCGCCTCGACACCCGCGACGAGGCGATCCCCTCCCTGGTGGAACAGACCATCGCCGGCAGCCGTGAGGCCGGCGCGGTCAGCTACTATGCCGGGGCCGTTGCCATGCTCTTCCTGCTCTTTGCGAGCCTCAACGGCGCCATGGGGTTCATCGACGAACGTCGCAACGGCATCCTCGACCGCCTCTTCCTCGGCCCCGGCGGCAGCCACGTCATCATCCTCGGCAAGACGCTCTTCCTGACCGTGCAGGGAGTGCTCCAGATCACGCTGATCTTCGTGATCGCCGGTGTTTTCTACGGCGTGGACTGGCTTTCCCGCGCCGATCTCTGGCTGCTGACCACCCTGCTTGCGGCCTTCCTGGCCGCCGGCCTCGGTCTGCTCATAGCCGCCACCGCACGCACCCAGGAACAGGCGCAGAGCATCGGGATCTTCCTCGTCCTCATCCTCTCCGCGGTGGGCGGCAGCATGGTCCCCCGCTACCTGATGCCGGGATGGCTGCAGGATCTCGGCTGGCTGAGCCCCAACGCCTGGGCCATCGAGGCCTATGAAGGCGTCCTCTGGCGCGGCAGCGGCGTGGTCGAGCTGCTGCCCGTCTGGGCGGCCCTGGGGGGCACCGGCATCCTCACCCTGGGCACCGCCCTGTGGCTCACGGCGCGCCCCGACCGCCGCAGTTGACCCTCCGGGAGGAAAGACAATGACCTGGTTCGGCAATCTCCTGATCGCTCTGACCGCCCTGATCGCCATGGAGGGGGTCGCCTGGTTCATGCACAAGTACGTCATGCACGGCTGGGGCTGGGGCTGGCACCGCTCCCACCACGAGCCGCGCCACGGCTGGTTCGAGCGCAACGACCTCTACGCGGTCTGTTTCGCCGGGCTGGCGATCGGGCTGATGTGGCTCGGCCGTGACGGCTACGGGCCGACCTTCTGGGTCGGTGTCGGCATGACCGGTTACGGCCTGATCTACTACCTGGTCCACGACGGTCTGGTGCATCAGCGCTGGCCGCTGCGCTGGCAGCCGAAGGGCGGCTACCTGAAGCGGCTGCTGCGCGCCCACCGGCTGCACCATGCGGTGGACGGGCGCGACGGCTGCGTCTCGTTCGGGTTCGTCTATGCGCCGCCGGTGGAGCGGTTGAAGGCGCAGTTGCGGGTCAATCAGGGGCTCGGGGCGCGGGTGGCCGAGGGGGACATCGAGCGGGAGTGACCTCTGAAGGCCAGGAGGTGGGCCGCTGGCTGGTTGGGAGGTGGGCCGGGGTGCGGGGGTTCCGGCCCGAGGGGACGCCGTGAATACGTCCCTGTAGGCTCGACGGCCGCATCCCTGCGGCCGAC
>CAZGJO010000185.1:0-4140 GCA_964525685.1 uncultured Ectothiorhodospiraceae bacterium
CGGGACGTTGTCGGTGTGGCCCTCGATGCGGATGATGTCGTCGCCGTCCGGATCCAGCCGTTCGCCCAGGCTCAGGAGCAGGCGGTAGCCCTCCCGGGTCAGCTGCGCCGAACCGGTGTCGAAGAGGTGCTGATCGAGGATGCGCACGGTCAGCTGATCGGCGAGCTGGCGGATCCGGACCTCGCGGCGCTCGATCTCCTCGCGCAGCACCACCTGGAGTTCATCGTGGAGTTCGCGGATGCGCCCGATGCGCTCGGCATCGGCCTCTTCATCGGCGGCCATGCGGCGGTCGAGCTCGTCGGACAGCTGACGCTGGTGGTCGGCCAGGTCGGCGACCCGTTCACGCAGCTCGCGGTTGATCGCCTCCAGGGCCGCCGTGTCCGTATCCGACGCTTCCGGTGTCGTCAGATAGAGCCAGCCGGAAAGCCCGCCGAAGAGGACGGTCAGGACGGCCAGGATGATCACCGCAATGCGCATGGGTCCGCTCTCCGCTGTTCAGCTCCCGCCCGGGGGACGCCGCCTCGTCAGGCCTGCTCGCTTTCGGCTTCCTCACCGAAGTAGGCCGTCATGGCCGCCACCAGGCCCTCGGGGGCCCGACCGGCGGCGGCCTCGTCATCGGCCAGGCGCTGGCTCAGCTCACCGGTCAGCACGGGGCCCTCGGCCCCCTCGGCATCCAGGAAGCGCGCCTGAACGGCCTGCTCCTGGAGCCAGAGCGCCGCCTCGGCTATCTCCTCCGGTCCGGCATCCGTGTTCTCGGAGAACTCCGCCACGATGCCGTTCAGGGCCTCGCGGTCATCCCCGTCCAGCAGACCCGCAAGACCCCCGTGGGCCGCCGACAGCTCCTCGGGGCTGCCGCCGAGGACACCACCCAGCGCCTGGGCCTCCGGGCTCAGGGTCAGCTGATCGCCGCCGCCGGCCGCAGCGGCCCCGCCGGCCTCCTGCGCCTCACCGGACCCGCGGGCCTCCGGAGAACGCCAGGTCCCGTCGGCCTCACGCGCCGTGGTCTGTCCGGGCTGGACCTGGAAAAGATTGGGCATATTGACCATCCGTACTCACCTCCGGGTTCTCGTCGGGGAGCGCCTCGGCGCCCCACCCGTTTGCTGTTCGCCTCTTCCCCTCAATATAGCAAGCATCATACCACCCCGGCACGCCCGCGCCATGGCGGGGCACCGCCGAGGCCGACCCGTACGCCGCCCGGCGCCGTCGGGCAGGCCGTTGCCGCCGACGGCAAACCGCTGCCGCTCAGGCCTGGGCGAAGTAGGCCGCCAGAAAATCGCCGAAGTCGGCCTGCGGTTCCGCCTCCAGGGCCCGCTGCGCCTCCAGGGAGCGCCGGGCCTCGGCCTCGAACAGCGCGCGCCGTTCAGCGCTCAGTGTCCGCTGCCGGTAGTAGTCCCGGAACGTCTCGGACTGGCGCCGGGCGAATTCAAAGAAGCCCTCGCCGCAATCGCGCATCTCCGCCAGCATGCGCGCCGACGGGGTCCGCGCCGGATCGGCCACGACGGCCCGCTGCGCCTGCACGGCATCACCATAGGGCGTCCCGGTCTCGGTCCGATCCAGCCATTCGGCGACCCCGTCGAGGCCGTCGAGGACCTCGTCGGCCCAGTCACGCAACGGGACGGTATGGCCATGGCGCCGCAACTGGAAACCCGGCTCGCGACCCCGATGCGCCGTGGCCAGCTGATTGCCATCGATGTCGTGGCGCTCGCGCGGCCCGATGGGCGGGCTGTCCAGCAGCAGGCAATAGAGCATCAGCGCCTCCAGGAAGCGCAGCTGGTCGGCATCCACACCCAGGGGGTGCCAGGCATTGACGTCCAGGGAGCGCAGCTCCACATAGGCCACACCGCGTCGACGCAGCGCCAGGCTCGGTTTCTCCATGTCCTCGGTGGGCTGCTTCGGCCGCACCGTGGAGTAGTACTCGTTCTCGATCTGCAGGATGTTGGCGTTGAGCTGCTCGTAACGGCCGTCGCGCACCACGCCCTGGCGCTGATAGTCGGGGAAGGGCGTCTCCGTCGCCCGGAGGAGGCTGTCGACGTAGGCGTCCAGATTGTCGTAGCACGCCTTGATGCCGGTCTGGTCCTCGCGCGTGTTGGTGTAGCCGATGTCGCCCATGCGCAGGGAAGTCGCCCACGGCTCGTAGGCGGTGGCGGCATCGAATTCCTCCAGCCGGGAGCCGCGCGCGGCCAGAAACGACTTGCAGACCGCCGGCGATGCCCCGAAGAGGTACGGGATGAGCCACCCCACCCGCTGCAGGTTGCGGATCATCCCGAAGTAGCGGTTGTCGCGGAACTCGCGCAGGCTCCCCGGCTCCCCTTCCAGGGCCTGGTAGATGGGCCAGAAGGCCTCGGGCAGGGAGAAATTGAAATGGACCCCGGCGATGATCTGCATGGTCCGCCCGTAGCGGTGGCCCAGGCCGCGCCGGTAGACGGTCTTCATCATCCCCGGGTTGGAGGGGCCGTAATCGGCGATGGGGATGGACTCGGGGCCCGCCAGCGCGCACGGCATGCTGGTGGCCCAGAGGCGCTCCTCCCCGATGTGCTCGTAGACGAAGGTCTGCAGGTCGCAGAGGAAATCCAGCGAGGCGTCCACCCCGGCCGCCGGCGGAGTCACGAACTCGAGCAGCGACTCGGCATAATCGGTGGTGAGCCAGGGATGGGTCAGCGCGGCGCCGAGCGCCCGGGGGTGCGGCGTCTGGGCGATGCGCCCCTGGGGATCCACCCGCAGGCTCTCCTTCTCCAGACCCACGCGACGCCCCGCCAGGGTCTCCGGGCCATTGGCCATAAGGTACGCGAGGCGCTGTTCGAGTGGTGTCGGCAAGGCTGCGGGTCCTTCACGGCTGGATGGACGGCGAACGGGGAGCCATTCTAGCGCAAACCCGGGCCCCGGGGCATCGCCCGGTCACCCCTCGGCCCTCGGACTGGTGCTGCTGCTGAAGGGCGGCGCATCGCAGTCGCAGCGCGGCAGGTCGAAGAAGAAGACGGCGCCGCCCTCCTCGCGATTGCGGAAGTCGAGCTGGCCGCCGTGGCGCTCCACCACGGCCCGGGCGATGGAGAGGCCGAGGCCGGAGCCTCCACCGCGACCGGTGGCCGCCGCCGGTGTGAAGCGCTCGAAGAGATGGTGGCGGGCCGCCTCCGGCACCCCCGGCCCGGGATCGCTGACCTCGATGACGATCCGTTCGCCCCCCGGGTGGGCCCGCACCCGGACAACGCCCCCCTCCGGGGTGTGCTTCACGGCGTTGGAGAGGAGATTGGCAAAGACCTGCAGCAGCCGATCGGCGTCGCCGAGGACGCAGCACGCCTCACACTCGTCGTCCAGCGCCAGATCGACGCCGTATTCGGCGGCATACGGCCCGTGGGCCTCCACCGCCTGCTCCAGAAGGTGGTCCAGCGGCGTGGCCCGGAAGTGGAAGATCAGACGCCCGGCGTCCACCTTGTCCAGATCGAGGATGTCGTTGATGAGGCGCAGCAGACGTTCGCTGTTGTTGCGGGCGATCCCGAGCATGCGCTGGGCTCCCTCCGGCAGTTCGCCCATGGCGCCGCCGGTGAGCAGGCCCAGGGCGCCGATGATCGACGTCAGCGGGGTGCGCAGTTCGTGGGTCACCGAAGAGATGAACTCACGCTTGAGCTGGTCCACCTGCGCCCGTTCGCTGATGTCGATGGCCACCGCCACGGCGCCGTGGACTTCGCCCTGCTCGTCGAACAGCGGCTGCTGGTGGATCTCGAAGCGCTGCTCGCAACAGGAGGTCTCGACACGGCTGGCCTGGCCCTCCAGGACGCGATCCACGGCCTCGCGCAGTGCCGGATCGGAGTCGAAGACCGCCTCCACCGGATGGCCGATGCAGTCGTCGGCATCCCCCTGGAGGCGTTCGGTCCCGCGCCCCTCCAGCAGGCCGACCCGCCCCTCGCGGTCCAGGGTGAAGACGATGATGGGCAGGTTGCCGAGGATCAGGCGCAGCCACTTCTCGCGCTCGGCCAGCCGCATCTCGGCCGCCCGCCGCCGATCCTCCTCGACTCGAAGCGCCTCCCGGAGCCGTGCGACCTCGTCTTCCATGACCGTGGGGGCTCAGCGCCCCCGGCGGGCGGCCGTGCGCAGGCGCAGGGCGTTGAGGCGGATGAAGCCCTCGGCGTCCTTCTGGTCGTAGGC
>CAZGJO010000186.1:0-4125 GCA_964525685.1 uncultured Ectothiorhodospiraceae bacterium
CGCTGCTCGCCTGGACCCATGAGCGCCGGGACCACAGCCGCATCCGCATCGCCCGCAGCGACGAGCCGGCGCGTGATTTCGGTCCCGATGCCGCGTTGAACCCGCACCCCGCGGAGCCGGTGGGCAGCTATGGAACCAGCCCGCGCGTGGACCAGCCGGTCCTGGCCAGCGACGGCAACCGCCTGGTGGCCGCCGGCTGGATGGAGGAGCGCGGCGATGGTGTCGGCCCCCGCTTCCAGGTCGCCATCAGCACCGACGGCGGGCGTGAATTCCCCGATGTGGAGGCGGTCCTGGGGGAGAACCCGGAGCCGGCCTATCGAACGGCCCCGGTTCTGGCGGTCTCCGGTCTCGGTCTGGTGGCCGCGGCATGGGAGTCCCATGCGGTGGATGACGAGACCGGCCGGACCACCGGTCCGCCCCGGATCAAGGTAGCCACACGCGACGGCGCGGACGACTGGGGCGAGCCGGTGGAGGTCCCGGTGGCGGACGACGGCCTCGGTGTGCGTCAGCCGCTGCTCCACCTGGATGGCGACGGCCACGCCCACCTGGTCTGGCTGGAAGGGACGCCGGACGACGGCATGCGGGTGCGCCATGTGCGCGCCCGCATCCAGCCCGACTAGGCACGCGCCCGCATCCGGCCTCGGGCGCGCCTCAGTTCAGGACCCGGCGGAGGTGGTCACTGAACTCCGTGGGCCCCATGAAGCCGACCACCCGATCCGAACGCCGCTCCTCGCCGTCGCTGTCGAAGAAGAGCAGGGCGGGCGGACCGATGACCCCGAACTCCCGCAACAGGGCGCGATCGTCGCTGTCGTTGGCGGTGACATCGGCCTTGATGAGCACGGTGTCGTTCTCCGCCAGGATGCTCTGCACATCGGGGTCGGGGTAGGTGTCGCGCTCCAGCTCGCGGCAGGAGACACACCAGTCGGCGGTGTAGACCAGCATCACCGGGCGCCCGGCCTCGCTGGCCTCGGCCACGGTCTCCTCGACGTCCGCGACCGTCTTCACCGAACGGAAGCTGAGCTCCTCGGTGGCCTGGCCACCGCCGAGGTTCACCGCGGCGAAGGGGCGGGTGGGATCGTTGCCGCCGGTGGCGGAGCCGATCATCAGGAAGACCCCGTAGACCAGCAGCAGGACCCCGAGCCCCTTCCACAGCCGGCGCCAGCCGGAGCTGCCCTCGGGGACCGGCTCCAGGGCGCCGAGATAGACGGCGGAGATGACCAGCAGCGCCGCCCACAGGCCCAGGGCCACCGGGCCGGGGAGGATACGCTCCAGCATCCACAGCGCCACCGCCAGCAGCAGGACACCGAACACCGCCTTGACGGCGCTCATCCACGGACCCGCCTTGGGCAGCAGCTTGCCGGCCGAAGTGCCGATGGCCAGCAGGGGTGCGCCCATGCCCAGCGACATGGCGAACAGGGCGAGACCGCCGAGGACCGCGTCGCCGGTCTGGCCGATGTAGATCAGTGCCCCCATCAGCGGTGCGGCGACACAGGGGCCGACGATGAGCGCCGAGAGGAAGCCCATCACCCCGACCCCGGTGAGGGTGCCGCCGCGCTGGCGGTTGCTCACTTCGGTCAGCTTGCTCTGCATGCTCGACGGCAGCTGCAGGTCGTAGAAGCCGAACATCGACAGCGCCAGCAGCACGAAGATGCCGGCGAAGGTGCCGAGGATCCACGGGTTCTGGAAGGCCGCCTGCAGGTTCTCGCCGAACAGCCCGGCGATCACTCCGGCGACGGTGTAGGTCACCGCCATCGCCAGCACGTAGACCAGCGACATGGTGAAGGCGCGCCGGGTGGTGATGTTGTCGCCCTCGCCGGCGATGATGCTCGACAGGATCGGTATCATCGGGAAGACGCACGGGGTGAAGGCGAGCAGCAGGCCGAGGCCGAAGAAGGTCAGGACGATGATCCAGGCATTGCCGTCGGCCAGCGAGGCGGCCAGCCGCTCCTGTTCGGAGACCGGGGCCTCCGCCGCCGCGTCATCCCCGGCGGGGTCGGCCGCGGCATCGGTACTCTCGGCGGGCCGGTCCGCAGCCTCTTCGCCAGTGGCCGGCAGGTCGACACTCAGTGTCTGCTGGTGAGGTGGATAGCAGACTCCGGCGGGGTCGTTGCAGCCCTGGGAATGGGCGATGAACTCCACCGTCACCGGTCCGGCATCGTCGCGTTCTACCGGGATCTCCACGTCGAGACGACCGCGATAGGTCTCGACCCGACCGAAGAACTCGTCCTCCTCGACCGTGCCGTCGGGGAAGTGTGGCTCACCGAATGCGACCCCGTCGGTGGTGCTCTCGAAGCGGAACTTGTCCCGGTACATGTAGTAGTCGGGATGGATATCCCAGCTCACCAGCAGGGTGTCGCCATCGAGTGCCAGCGACTGCACGGCGAAAGCGTCATCGGGGTCGAGCGGATCCGCCTGTGCCCCGCCCACCAGGAAGGCGAGCGGCAACACCAGGGCCAGCAGCAGGCCCTTCAGGTATCGGGTTGTCATTATTCGGGCTCCACGCTTTCATCCATCCATCGAAGAAAACCGGTCAGGCCGGTCTCGGTATCGACCGCAATGACCTCGGGAAGTTCGTAGGGGTGAAGTTCGCACAGGGCCTTTTCCAGGGCCGGATAGCCGGCCGCGGTGGTCTTGATGACCAGCAGGACCTCCGCCTCGCGCTCCACGCGGCCCTCCCAGCGGAAGACCGAGGTGAGACCCGGGACGATGTTCACACAGGCGGCCAGTTGCCGCTCCACCACGGCCGCCGCCAGGTGGTCCGCCGTCTCCGGATCGGGGCAGGTGCACAGGACGATCTGCTGCGGTTTCGACATCCCGTCTCCTCCTCGTTTTTCACTGCGGTGGGCTCAAGGTACGGACAAGCCGGGCGCGGGGCAAGCGTGCCTCCGGGGATGATGTCGACGGCCTTCCTCCTCTATACTGGGGATCCGCAAACGGAGACCCCGCACCATGATGCCCCTGCTGTTCCTGCTCCTGCTCATCGGCGCACCGCTGCTGGAGCTCTACGTGATCATCAAGGTGGGCGGCGCCATCGGCGCCGGTATCACCGTCTTCCTGGTGGTGGCCACCGCGCTGATCGGGGTCGGGTTGATCCGCGCCCAGGGCGTCGGGACCCGGGACCGGCTGCAGGCGAAGCTGGCCCGCGGCGAGGCGCCGGCCATGGAGGTCCTGGAGGCCGCCGCACTGCTGGTCGCCGGGGGCCTGCTGCTGGCCCCCGGCTTCATCACCGACGCCTTCGGCTTCATCCTGCTGGTGCCGCCGCTGCGCCGCGTGCTCATCCGCGCCGCCGTTCGCCACACCGCCAGCGTCCGCTTCGGCGGCGCGTACACCACCCGCGGCGCCGATCCCCGCCGTCCGCGTACCTTCGAGGGCGAGGCGTGGTCCGATGACGACGACCGCGACCCGCCGCATTTCCCCCGCTCTTGAAAACCGCCTCCCTTGACGCCATACAGTAGAGCGCTATTATTGGCACTCACTTGAGTCGAGTGCTAACAACAGCGGGGCGCCCCGGCGACCCGCCTGCGCAACTCGGGCGACCCGCCCGGAACAACGAGTCCAATCGAAGGAGAGGCAAGCTGATGAAGATCCGTCCCTTGCACGACCGCGTCGTGATCCGCCGCGTTGAGGAGGACACCAAGACCGCCGGCGGCATCGTCCTGCCGGATACCGCCGCCGAGAAGCCGCAGCAGGGCGAAGTCATCGCCGTGGGCGACGGCAAGACCCTGAACAACGGCGAGGTCCGCCCGCTGGCCGTGAAGGCCGGTGACAAGGTGCTCTTCGGCAAGTACTCCGGCAACGAGGTCAAGGTCGACGACGAAGAGCTGCTGGTGATGCGCGAAGACGACATCATGGGCGTCATCGAGGGCTGAGCCCCGGTGGACCTTCGCTGAACCCGAGACTCAACCAGAACACAGGAACCGAAAACCATGGCAGCAAAAGACATTATCTTTTCCGAAGATGCCCGCCACCGCATGATGTCGGGTGTGAACACCCTGGCCAACGCCGTGCGCGTGACCCTCGGCCCGCGCGGCCGCAACGTGGTCATCGAGAAGAGCTTCGGCTCCCCGTCGGTGACCAAGGACGGCGTCTCCGTGGCCAAGGAGATCGAGCTCAAGGACCGCTTCG
>CAZGJO010000187.1:0-4098 GCA_964525685.1 uncultured Ectothiorhodospiraceae bacterium
ATGGCGGCGGTGGGCGAGGCGGGCGAGGACGCCGGGCTCTACGAGGCCGTCCAGGCCGTGGGCATGGCGCTCTGCCCGGCGCTGGGCATCGCCATCCCGGTGGGCAAGGACTCGCTCTCCATGAAGACCGTCTGGCGGGAGGGGAGCGAGGAGCGGCGCATGGTCTCGCCGCTGACCCTAGTGATCTCCGCCTTCGCCCCGGTCACCGACGTGACCCGGACCCTGACGCCGCAGCTGCGCCCCGACAGCGGCGGCGAGCTGATCCTTGTGGACCTGGGCAAGGGCCACAACCGCCTCGGCGCCTCGGCGCTGGCGCAGGTCCACGAGCAGGTGGGCCACCACCCCGCGGATCTGGACGATCCGGCGGCGCTGAAGGCGTTCTTCGAGACCATCCAGACCCTCAACGCCGAGGGTCTGCTGGAGGCCTACCACGATCGTTCCGACGGCGGCCTCTGGGCGACGGTGGCGGAGATGGCCTTCGCCGGCCACTGCGGGGTGGAACTGGAGATCGGCGACCTCGGCGACGAGGCCGTGGCGGCCCTGTTCAATGAAGAGCTGGGCGCGGTGCTCCAGGTGGCCCACAACGCCGTGGACGAGGTGCTGGCGGCGCTGCGGGAGGCCGGCCTGGGCCGGTGCAGCTACGTCATCGGCCGACCCGAAGGCGAGCACGATCGCGTCATCGTGCGCCACCAGGGGGAGGCGCTCATCGACGAGGCGCGTGTGGACCTGCAGCGCGCCTGGACGGAGACCAGCTACCGGATCCAGGCGTTGCGCGACAACCCCGAGTGCGCCCGCGAGGCGTTCGACGCCCTGCTGGACGTCGAGGACCCCGGCCTCGATCCGGTACTGACCTTCGAGCCGGAGGAGGCCGCCGCCGCGCCCTTGATCGGCGGGGCCAGGCCGCGGGTGGCGATCCTGCGCGATCAGGGGGTCAACGGTCAGCTGGAGATGGCTGCCGCCTTCGACGCCGCCGGCTTCGAGGCGGTGGACGTGCACATGAGCGAACTGCTGGACGGCGGCCGCGACCTGGCGGATGTCACCGGACTGGCCGCCTGCGGCGGCTTTTCCCATGGCGACGTGCTCGGGGCCGGTCAGGGCTGGGCCAAGTCCATTCGCTACCACCCGCGGGGTCGCGAGGTCTTCGAGGCCTTCTTCCAGCGCCCCGACACCTTCGGTCTCGGTGTCTGCAACGGCTGCCAGATGCTCACGGCGCTGTCCGACCTCATCCCCGGCGCCGAGGACTGGCCGCGTTTCACCAGCAACCGCTCCGGGCAGTTCGAGGCGCGGCTGTCGCTGGTGGAGGTGGTGAAGTCGCCCTCCCTGCTGCTGGCCGGCATGGCGGGCTCGCGCATCCCGGTGGCGGTGGCCCATGGCGAGGGTCGGGCGACGGTGGACGCCGACGAGGCGGCCGCGCTGCTGCGCCGGGAGCGGGTCGTGCTGCGCTACGTCGACAACCACGGCGCACCCACGGAGGCCTACCCGGCCAATCCCAACGGCTCGGCCCTCGGGGTCACCGGCGTGACCAGCGCCGACGGCCGCTTCACCGCGATGATGCCGCATCCGGAGCGGGTCTGGCGCACCGCGCAGTTCTCGTGGCATCCGGAGGAATGGGGCGAGACCGGTCCCTGGATGCGACTCTTCGCCAATGCCCGGCGGTGGCTCGGATGAGCGGGGGGCAGGCACCCATGGACGAGCGCGCCCTAGCCTGGCAGGTGGGGTCGGCGCTGGTGGTGGCGCTGCTGTTCGGCAGTGGGCTGTTCCTCGATGCCCGCGATCCCGGGCCGGCGCCGTGGGCGCAGGAGGTCGAGCTGCTGCCGCTGGAGGCGGAGGCGGCCGGCGAACTGGCCACCACCTTCGATGCCATCGGCTACGATTGGCCGCCGGGCCCGGAGGTGCCGGCGGTGACCCTGACGGCCATGCCGCCGGACATGGCGGAGCTGCCGGCGGCGGAGCGCAAGGCGTTGTTCTTCCGGGCACTGCTGCCGTCGATTTTGCGCGAGAACGCGCGGCTGGAGGAGAAGCGGCTGTTCATCGCCACGCGCCTGGGGCCGGGGGTGCGCCCGGACCCCGAGAGCCGCGACGGCGAGCGGCTGGCGCATCTGGTGGAGCGCTATCGCGTGGATCCGGCGTTGCCGCCGGAACAGCTGCGCGATCGGCTGTTACACCGCGTCGACAGCCTGCCGGTGGGACTGGTCCTGGTCCAGGCGGCCAACGAGAGTGGCTGGGGGACCTCGCGGTTCACGCTGCAGGCCAACAACCTGTTCGGGGTCTGGACCTACACCGACGGCGCCGGCCTTCGCCCCGAGGGGGCGGCCGAGGACGCCCGCCATGCCGTGCGGATCTACGCGGACCTGGGCGCCTCCGTCCGCGGGTACCTCTACACCGTGAATGTCGGCCGCGTCTACGAGCCGCTGCGCGAGCGGCGCGCCGAGGCGCGGGCCAACGGCCGGCAGCCGGAGGCCGCCGATCTGGCCGCCGGGCTGACCCGCTACTCCGAGCGCGGTAACGCCTACGTGGCCGAGCTGCGCACCATGCTGAACATCGACGACCTGCCGGCGCTGCAGCTGGCGGAGCGCAGCCTGGTGGCATGCCCCGACATCGACGCGTGCAGCGTCGCCGACGACGCCCGGCTGCGCTAGGCGGACGCGAACGAGGTCGTGCCCTGAGGTTTACTCGTCGGCGGGCGGCACCCACCAGAAGCGGCTGAACCAGTAGAAGCGGCCGTCCTCCCCCGGCGCGGTGCAGTTCATGTGGCCGAAGCGCTCGCGCAGATCGCCTCGCGGCGTGGCGTGGAAGGCGTTGCCGTCCCACTCCACCTCGGCCGGCTCGCCCTGACCGCTGACGAAGCAGGCCAGTTCGCGCCAGCGCGCCGGCCGTTCGGCCAGGGTCACCGTGGTGGTCGGCCGGCGGTCTTCGGTCACGGTCTCCCACGGCTGCACCGATTCCACCGCCAGGGCGCGGGTGGCCACCCGCAGCCGGAAGTTGTCCATGGAATAGCCGGTGACCCCCACCGGGAAGCGCGGCAGGGCGCGCGGGTCGTGGTGGCGGCCCACCGCGCCGGAGTGCTGGGCGATACCCCAGTAGCCGAGTTCGCGCACCAGCTCGGCCAGCGCCTTGTCGTAGGAGCCGTAGGGGTAGGCGAACAGCATCGGTTCGCGGACCACGGCGTCGCCCAGCTCCTCGTCGAGGCGGCGCTCGGCGTGGCGGATGTCCTCGGTGACCCGCTCGCGCCAGGCCGCCTCGTCCTCGCCCTCCCGGCGCCGGATCAGGTTGTCGTGGCTCTCGGAGTGGTTGGCGAACTCCACTCCCTCTTCGGCCAGCGCGCGCATCTGCTCCCAGGTCATGTAGTCGCGGTAGCCGGCGTCGACGTCGCCGGTGCTGACGAACACCGTCGCCGGGAAGCCGCGCTCGTTGAGCATCGGCCAGCCCTCGGTGTAGACCGTGCGGTAGGCGTCGTCGATGGTGATGCTCACCACCCGGTCGGGCAGCTCGCGGTCGTCACGCAGATGGGCCACCACCCGGCTCAGGGGCCAGACCTTGTAGTCGTTCTCCTCCAGGTAATCGAGTTGCGCCTCGAAGGTCTCCAGGTCGACGCTGGTGCTCGGATGCTGGTCCTGACCGAAGCGGTGGTAGACCAGCAGCGCGGCGTCGGCGGCGGCCAGCAGCGGGAAGCCGAACAGGGCGACGGCGAGCAGGATGGTCAGGGGACGGGTGGTGGTGCGTGGGCGCATGAAACCTCCGGGTGGTGGGCGTACGACCCTATTCTAGTCCCGGGCGGGGTCGGCGGGAACAGAGGGGCGCTGGCTTCGAAGGGGTGTACCCGAGTAGAATACGCTGTTTTCGTGACGCCCTTGGAGAAGCGGGCGCGGACCGAACGAGGAGTGTATGGCCCAGCAGCGTATCATCGACACCCTGGCCGAGGAGCTGGCGGCGCGCACGGACCAGGTGAGCGCCGCAGTGGAGCTGCTCGACGGCGGCGCCACGGTGCCGTTCATCGCCCGCTACCGCAAGGAGGTCACCGGCGGGCTCGACGACACCCAGCTGCGCCAGCTGGAGGAGCGCCTGACCTACCTGCGCGAGCTGGAGGAGCGCCGCGCC
>CAZGJO010000188.1:0-4087 GCA_964525685.1 uncultured Ectothiorhodospiraceae bacterium
TCGTCCTTCTCGTGGCGCTCGCCACCGGCCTTGACCTGACCGGCGCGGGTGATGGCGCGCTTCTCGCGGCGAAAACGGGTCAGGTCGTCGCAGCAGGCGTAGTCGAAGCGCCGCGCCAGCTCGTTGTCCAGCCAGTCGTGGAACGGCGTGTCCGGGTGGATGGCCAGCTTGTGGACCAGGGACTCCGGATGCAGGTCGCCGCGAGCGCCGTGCTCGGCGCCGGCGCGCACCCGGTAGTAGACCAGCCGGCCGCGCAGGTGGGTGCGCTCCACCCAGTCGGCCACGGTGGCGTAGTGGTCGTCCGGCACCAGCAGGGAGAGGCCGAAGTTGTGCAGCAGGCGCTCGGCGGCGCCCTCCCAGTCACGCGCCTCCTCGCGCACCTGGATGAGCTCGCCGACGAAGGGCAGCGCCTCCTCTTCCAGGCCGGTCTCTTCGCACAGCCGACGACGCAGCTCCAGGCTGCGCTCGGGGATGTTCGAGCGCCGCGCGCGCAGGGAGGTCAGTTCGGCGTTGATCGCCTCGTGGCGCCCCTTGAGGTCGCGGAAGGCGACCTCGGCCTCGGTGCGGGCGTTCTGCAGCTCCGCCTGGCGCGCGTCGACGCGTTCCTGCTCGCCGGAGAGCCGCTGCTGATTGGCGAGGAAGGTCTCGGCATCCCCCACCTCCGTCAGCTCCAGCCGCCGGGCCAGCTCATTGTACTGCTCGGCGCGACGGCGGCGGGTGTCGCGCTCTTCGGCCCGGGCCTCGATCTGGCGGGCCAGGCTCTCGATCCGGTCGCCGCCGTGCTCGGCGATGGCCTGCTTGAGTTCGTCACGGCGGTCGCTCAGGTCGCGCCGCTCCGCCGCGCGGCGCGCCACCTTCGAGCGTGCGCGGGCGAGTTCGCCGTCCAGCTTCTCCAGCCGCTCGCCCAGCCGCTCCACCTTGATCCCGGCATACCACGGCTCCAGGGCATCGCGCGCCGCGCGCAGGCCGTCCACCTCGGTGGCCAGTGCGGCATGGGCCTCGGCGTCGGCCACCAGCGGCTCCAGCGCCTCGATCCGGGCGCGGGCGTCGACCACCGCATCGTGGGCGCGATTGAGGTCGTCGAAGTGGGCGATGAGGGCGTCGACCTTCTCGTCCACCGGCTCCGCCTCCAGCATGTGGCTGCGCACGAACTCGGTGAGGTTGCCCACCGACTTCATCGACACGGTCTGGCTGAACAGCTCCAGCGCCTGCTCCGATTCGATGCCGAAGCGACGGCGGAAGGCGGCGCCGTACGGCGGGAAGGTGTCGTGGACCTCGACGACATCGCGGTCGCGCAGCCGCTTCTTCAGGCCGTTGATGTCGCTGCCGAAGTCGGCAAAGTCCGCGGCGATGGACAGCGCCGTGTCGGCGACCACGTAGAAGCGCTGCGGTTGCCCCTGATCCTTGATCCAGAAGACCTGGGCCAGGGTCACCGTGTGGTCGAAGCCCTCGTTGTGGAAGCGCGCCAGCAGCACCGAGTAGCTGTTGTGGTCGCGCAGCGCCTCCGGCTTGACGTTGGCGCCCTCGTCGTCGCGCACCGACTTGTAGTAGCCGAGGACGTAGGAACGCAGCGAGCGCTCCTTCGCCTCGGCGCCGGCGGCCTTGTTGTAGGTGATGCGCTGAGCCGGCACCAGCAGGGTGGTAACGGCGTCGACGATGGTCGACTTGCCGGAGCCGATGTCGCCGGTGAGCAGGGCGTTGTCGCCGCCGGGCTCGATGGCCCAGACGCGATCATGGAAGGTGCCCCAGTTGTAGAGCTCCAGGCGCTGGAGACGGAACCCGGCGCGTTCGGTATCGGCAGCGAAGTCCAGCGGTTGGGCTTCCATGGTGGCGCCTCTACTCCTCGGCGTGGGCGCGATAAGCGCGCAGTCGTTCCTCCAGCTCGCCCAGCCACTGGGCATCGATGAAGGCCTTGAGCAGCCGCTGGACCTCGTAGCGCTGCTCCTCACCGCGCAGCCGGCGCAGGAAGCCGAGTTCCACCACCTTGTTGATGTGGCTCTCCACCCGGTCCTTCTGCCGGGCGTCGTTGGCGGTCTCCGGCTGGAAGACGCGCACCAGATCGACGATCTCGTCGCGGGTCAGCACCAGGCGCGTGTCGCCGCCGGCGGCGTCGTGCTCGGCCAACTTCTTGCGCAGCAGGGCGAGCAGCAGGCTCACCGGATAGCTCAGCGGCCGGCGCGCCACCAGCCGGGGCAGTTCCAGCTCATCCTCGGCGGCGGACCGCTGCTGCAGGTAGGCGTAGCCCTCGGCCTCGTCGAGGATCAGTTCCAGACCGATGGTGCCGACGTAGTCGCGCACCCGCGCCTGCAGCGCCAGCAGGTCCTGCCAGGCCCGCGGCGCGGCCTCCTCGAACAGCACCCCGCGAAGCAGCGTCACCAGCACCAGCGACAGCCGCTCGCCCTGCTCGGGGCGCGCGGTTTCGTGGGGCTCGGTGGTGGGTACGGCACCGTGTTCCATGGGGCTCATCTTACGCAATGTGTGGTGGCAAGGCTAAGACACCTCTTCCGCGCAGAACAGACGGATGGACAGCCCCAGCGCCTGTGCCGCTCGCGCCTGACCGCAATCGGCCGTGGCGAGGGTCGCGGCGCCCATCTCCCGGGCGATGGCCAGGTGCATGGCGTCCAGGGTCCGCAGCACGGGCTGCTGTTCGATGAGGTCGTGGGCCTCCGCGACATGGCGGTCCTCGCACGGCAGGACTACCCAGGCACCATCCTGGATGTCGCGCCTAAGGGCGTCGCCGATGGCGAACTCCAGGTCCGCGTCGATGGCCCCAGACAGCCGCCGTCGCGCCAGCGCCGAACGAGCCTCGGTCAGCGCCAGCCGGCTGGTGTGAAGGGGGGCCGAAGCCACGAAGAACGCATCGAATTCGTCGCTGCCCGCCTCGGCCAGATAGCGCTTGATCAGGGCGCTGGTATCAACGTAGACCCGCTCAGACACGGTCCTCGCGCCCTTCCGCCACGAGCTCCTCGCTGGGCGTCTGCTGGGGCGTCTGGGCGGCCCGGAAGGCTCTCAGATCGCGGACCCGGGGACGCCCCTCCGGAGGGAGAAGGCGCGCCACGGGCCGACCGTGGCGGGTGATCACCACCTCGCAGTCGTCGGCGAACAGGGTTTCCGGGCGGGAGAGGCCGGTGCGCGCTTCGCGGATGCTCAGTTCCTTCATGGCGGCTCCTTGTGACACCTTACAATAAAGGTGTCACACCACCGGACATTGTGTCAATGCGCTGTGGAGGTCGTTGGCCCATCCATGCGGCTGAAGAGGATCACCGGGATGGTGGCGCGCCGCTCGGTCCCGTCCTCATCGCGCCAGTGGATGGTCTCGCTGCGCTCCTCGTCGATGACGGCGTGTTCCTCGTCGGTGGCCACGGCCAGATAGGTCACCAGCTCCGCCAGCCCCTGCTCCAGCGGGTGCGCCTCGATCACCGCCCCCAGGCTCACCGGATCGTGGCGGCTCAGCGCCCGGCGGATGTGGGCGTGGAGGCGCTGGCGATCGACATAGACCTGCTCGAACAGGGCACCAGGGTCGACCTCCTCTCCGCCCTCGACCAGGACCGAATCGCGGATATCCGGCTTCAGGGGCGGGCTGAACAGGGGGCGTTCCATGGGCAGTTTCAGGGTCGGCGCGCTGTCGTCCACATCCATGATCGCGCCGTCGGGGGGCGTATCGCGCAGGGCCAGGGCGTGCTGCTCCACCTCGCGGATGAGATCCATGATCCGGCGGTTCTCCAACCACGCCTGATCGTCGAGGAAGCGGCGCAACTGCTGGGAGAGCCGCGCCACCGTGCGCTGGGTGGTCTCGCCCGCCTCCAGCCAGTCGTAGTGGATGCGCTTGACCCGCGGATCGGGCTCCAGCGCCGCCACCGGCTCCAGACTCAGGGCGCGCTCCAGCAGCTCGGTGAGCTCCTCCTGGCGCGCCGGCGACATCAGGAAGTCCCAGAAGGCGCGGAAACTGCGCCCCTGATCGGAGTCGGCGATGACATCCTGCTCGCCGAAGACCTCCTCCAGCAGATCGCCGCGCCCCCCTTCCCACGTGGCGATGCGCTCGCGCACCTGCCGGTCCAGCTCGCGGAAGTTCTGCTCCACCTGGCGG
>CAZGJO010000189.1:0-4080 GCA_964525685.1 uncultured Ectothiorhodospiraceae bacterium
GGAGAGGTCGGTGACGGCGTGTTCGACGCGGTCCATCCGTCCGGAGAGGTCGGTGACGGCGTGTTCGACGCGGTCCATCCGTCCAGACAGATCGCCCAGAGCAGCGTCCTGCTGGTCGAACCGCGCGATGATGCCGGGGTCCTCACCCTCGGCGTCGTCGAACATCTCGTTCATCGCTCGTGCCGCTCGTTCGTCGGTCACCTCGGCGATCCTGTCGAACAGGTACCGCCGTTCCTCCTCATCGATAGCCATGATGCAGCACCTCCGGGGCGTTGGCAACGCTGCGGATGCGTTCGCAGCGATAGGTGCGGTGAACCTACGGCTGCGCGGTGCGGTGGCCACGATGGGGATCCGGCCGGCTGTGGACAATGCAGCGGCCCCGGGGCGCTCGCCCCGGGGCCGCAACGACGGACCGTGATCGTCAGCAGGTCACGAGCAGGTGGAAACCCGTGTTCACCCACCCGAACTCCGTGTTGGTCACCCACACATCTACCGACTGGTCGGTAGGTCCGGACCGAACCTCGGCGACGTTGGCGTTGTCCTTGGTCGGTGCCACGTCCGCGGTGGCCTGGTATGAGCAGGCCGATACGTCCTCGTCGAAGGTCACCGTGAACCGCCCTTCGGTCCCGATACCGCCGGATGCGGAGTCCGCGCCGCTACCGCGGGCCAGTTCCGTGGAGGTCGCATCCGCCTCGACGACCGCCCAGTACTGCGGCGGGAGCTCCGGCTGCGCCGCGGCGATGACCTCTGCGAGGTCCAGGCCTTCGAGTGACGCAGCGTCCACCGAAGGATCGACACCGTCGGCCTGCCCTGCCAGCCGGTACATGAAGGTGGCCATCTGTGCGCGGTTCACGGCATCATCGGGGCAGTAGAGACCACCCTCGCACCCCGCTGTCACTCCGGTGTTCGCCAGCCAGCCGATGCCTTGCTCGTGGGTGTCGCCCGGCCGTACATCGCCGAACATCGACGAACCCGCCATTGCGCCCACGGCTGCAAGTGCCATGACCGCAGTGGTCGCGAGCACGAGGGTCAGGGCACGTGCCGGGGCAGGGCGGCGCCGTCGCGGACGCCTGGATGTGGTCTCCGGTTGCCGAGTGTGGTCATCGCGGTCGGTCATCGTCGCTCCAAGGTCACTGATGGTCGGTTGGTCGTTCCCGGGTGCTCCTGCACACCGTGCGGTGGCGCGTGCTGTCGTCGTGGAACCGGAACAGCGACACCCTGGCACGACGGACGCGACCACGCCGGCCTCCACCACTCACCCCGCAGGCCCGCTGTGTCGCGCTCTACGCTCGCACCGCGCACCCAGTGGACGCCCCCGCGGAGTCTGCAGACAGTCCTGCGCACACCCCTGCTGACACCCGCCCTCGCGGACCCCGCAGACACCCCCCGCGCACACCCTGCAACGGTGCGCTCCCACCCACCGACCGGACCCGCCACCGTGATCCACGTCTTCCTGGGCACCAAGGCCCAGTACATCAAGACCGCGCCGCTGCTGCGCCTGCTCGACGCGGAGGGCGTCGAGTACCGGCTGATCGACTCCGGTCAGCACGCCGCCCTCTCCGGGGGGCTGCGCGACGAGCTGGGCGTGCGCCCCCCCGACCACCTCCTGGCCGAGGGCGAGGACATCACCCGCATCCCCCAGGCCGCGTGGTGGGCGCTGAAGCTCGCCGCGAAGCTGCTCAGCGGCCGCAAGCTGCGCGCCGAGGTGTTCGGCGGCCAGGGCGGGGTGTGCGTGGTCCACGGCGACACCCCCTCCACGTTGCTGTCGACCCTGATGGCCAAGCGCGCCGGCCTGGCCGTCGCCCACCTCGAAGCCGGGCTCAGATCGAAGCACCTCTTCCACCCCTTCCCGGAGGAGCTGATCCGCGTGGTGGTGATGCGCCTCGCCGACCTGCTGTTCGCTCCCGACCAGGAGGCGGTCGACAACCTCCGGCGCATGAAGGTCACGGGCGAGGTGGTCCTGCTGCCCGGCAACACCGTCGTGGAGGCGCTGCACCACGAGCTTGGGCTGCGCGAACGTGCCCGCCAGGCCGGCGCGGCGGCCGAAGGCACCGACGACGCCGACGACGCCGACGACAGCACCGAGGTGGCAGGTGCCGACGGGGCCCCCGTCGCCCCCGCCATCGTCACGATGCACCGGGTGGAGAACCTCAACCGCCGCGAACGGGTCGACCAGCTGGTCTCCCTGGTGGAGTACCTCGCCGCCCGCCAGCCCGTGCGCTTCGTCCAGCACGGCCCCACGATCGACACCCTGCGCCGCCGCGGACATGACGAGCGCCTGCGTGCCGCCGGGGTGGAGCTGGTGGGCCTGGCGACCCACGGCGAGTTCGTCGCCATGCTGGCCGACGCGCCCTTCGTGATCACCGACGGCGGGTCGATCCAGGAGGAGTGCGCTCTGCTCGGCACCCCGACGCTGCTGTGGCGCGGTCACACGGAACGCCCCGACGGTGTGGGTCGCAACGTGGTCATCTCCGGCTACGACCGGCAGACGATCAGGGCCTTCATCGCCGACCCGCAGGCGTACCGGGTGGACCCTGCCGACACGGGTGCCAGCCCCTCCGAGGTGGTGCTGGAGCAGCTGCGGCGCTACCGCTGATGGCCGCAGCCACGCTGCGCACCGTGCACCCGTGCGCCCCTCATGCGGTCACGACAGCTCGAGTGCCGCGACCAGGAAGCTTGCCATCTGCCCGCGGGTCACGGGCGCCGATGGACGGAAGGAGCCGTCGGGGAAGCCGCTGGTGACCCCGGCGGCGGCGATGGCCTCGATGGCAGCGGCGTGGGTGGTCCCCGCCGCGTCCGCGAAGCGCTGCCCGTCGCCGCCCAGGTCCAGCTCCATCGCCCCGGCGAGGAAGGCGGCCATCTGCCCGCGGGTGACGTCGGCGTCGGGCCGGAAGGTCGCGTCGGGGTAGCCGCCCGCGACCCCGGCGTCGATCACGGCCGCGATCGCGGTCCCGTGGGTGCGGTCCAGGGCGACGTCGGAGAGCTCCGGGTCCGGTGCCGCATCGACATCGAGGTCGAAGGCACCCGCCAGGAAGGTCGCCATCTGTCCCCGGCGGACGTGCTCGGTCGGCCGGAAGGTCCCGTCGGGGAAGCCGCTGGTCACACCCGCGGCACGGATCGCGGCGATCGCCGGGCCGTGGGTGCTGTTCGGGTCGACGTCGTCGAACACCCGCACCGCGTCGTCGGGCACGGCGGACCCGGGCAGGCCTGCGTCGGCGAGCAGCCGCTCCACGTCCACGATGCCCGCGCCACCACCGATGCTGAGGGCCACCGGGTCGGCGGCGGCCACCAGGGCCGCCCGGGCACTGTCGGCTGAGGCCACGGGGTTGGCGGCCAGCCACAACGACAGTGCACCGCTGATGTAGGGGGCGGACAACGACGTGCCGTCGGCGACGATGACCCCGCCGAAGCCGCCGTAGGTCACCACCTCGGTACCGGGGGCCAGCACGTCCACGGCCGCCTGCTGGGAGAAGGGCGCGACCAGCCGGTCCGCGGTGGAGGCCCCCACGCCGATCACGTCGGGGTGGGCGGCGGGGTAGTTGGGCTCGTTGGGGAACAGGTCACCGTCGTTGCCGGTGGCGGCCACCAGAACCTTGCCCGCGGCGACGGCACGGTCGATGGCGGCGTTCTCCGCGAGGGTCAGGTCCGGACCACCGAAGGACAGGTTCACGATCCGGGCGCCCGGCATGTCCAGCGTGGCCTCGATCGCCAGGGCGACGCGGTCGCTGGAGATGCAGCCGTCGTGGCTGCTGAGGCGCACGGGCCGCAGCACCGCCCCGGGGTTGGCGCCACGCACGGGGCCGTCCTCGGCGGCGGCGACCATCGCCGACACCCCCGTGCCGTGGTCGCCCATCGCGGAGTCCCGCCCGGCAGGCAGGGAGCGCCCGGCGACGGCGTCGTAGCCGGCACCGACGCGGTTGCCGAAGCCGGTGCGGGTGGGGTCGATCCCGCTGTCGATGACCGCCACCTCGGTGCGGAAGCTGGGCACGCGCTCCCACGCCGTCGGCAACCGCAGCTGCTCCAGCGGCCACGAGGGATCCACGCCGTCGGCGAGGCTGACCACCTGGCCGGCGCCATCCG
>CAZGJO010000190.1:0-4070 GCA_964525685.1 uncultured Ectothiorhodospiraceae bacterium
CACATCGATGCGGTGCGCGCACCGTACAAGGAGAACCTGGCCGAGGAGCTGGCGGTCACCGATGACGTGCTCTACCGGCGCGGCAACTTCAATGGCACCTTCGACGAGGTCATCGTCCAGGCGATGATGAAGGAGATGGATGCCGAGGCGGCACTGTCACCCGGCTTCCGCTGGGGTGTCAGCGTTCTGCCGGGGCAGCCGATCACCTTCGATGATCTGATGACCCAGACCGCCACCACCTACTCGGAGACCACCCGCAGCGAGATGTCCGGGGCGCAGATCATGAATGCCCTGGAGGACGTGGCCAACAGCATCTTCAATGACGACCCGTACCGCCACCGTGGCGGCGACATGGTGCGTACCGGTGGTATGGAGTACACCATCGACCCGCACAAGAGCATGGGCGAGCGGATCACCGATCTGGAGATCAACGGCCAGCGGGTCGACCCCGACAAGACCTACGTGGTCGCCGGCTGGGCCAGCGTCGCCCAGCCGCTGGACAGCGAGCCGGTCTGGGATGTGGTGGCCCGCCATCTGCGCAGCGAGGGCACCGTCAGCGTCGGCGAGCCCTACCTGCCGAAGCTGAAGAACGTGCGCCGCGATCCGGGGCTGGATGTCTGATCCCGACGTCTGAAACCGGCGTGTGAAGCCCGCAGGGGCCATGGTGGCAGCACCGTGGCCCCTTTTTCATGGCATCAGAAGCGCACACGCGCCCCGATGTTGAGGTAGTAGCTCCGGGGCGAGGAGTCCACCGTCTCGTTGCTCATGGCGAGGTCGACGTTGAGACCGCCGAACAGGGTGGTGCCGGCGGTGACGTAGCTCAGTTCGCTGCCTGCCATGTTCTTGCGGTATCCCAGTCGCAGGGCCGGGAGGAACAGGGAGGTGGCATCGAAGGTCGCGCCCAGGGTGAACCACTGGAATTCATCACCGAAATCGGCACCAGCCGGGCCGGGGGTCGGATTCACGTCATAGCTCATGCCCACATGCCAGTTGCCGTCATCACTGTGGGCGGCGGCCTCCAGGGTGAGCTGCCGTTCCATGACCCACTGGGCGCGGCGTTCGAGGATACCGGCGTCGACATACTCATTGAGCAGCTCACAGGTGGTGTTGCCGTCGCACTCACGGGGGATGGCGGGGTAATCGAAACGCGGCTCGATCAGGTTGCTGATGGAGGCGCCGAGCTGGTAGTAGCGGGCCGTCCAGAGCACACCGATGTCGGCCCCCAGGGAATCACTGCTCTCGGTGTTCTCCTTGAAGCTGTCCTGGAGGCTGCTGTCGGGGTCATCACTGAAGAAGACGGCAGTGCGGGAGAGATCGGCGCTATGGCGATTCAGTCGACCACCGGCGTGGAGGATGCCGTAGTAGTTGCGCCAGACCTCGCGCCCGAACCCCAGCGAGAAGCTCTTCAGATAGGCGGTCTGGATGTAGGCACCCGATGATTCGAGGCTGAAGCCGTCATCCAGGGCATCCAGGGAGATGGTCTCATCGTCGGGGTCCTGGATATTGTCGGTGTCGGTGTTGTACAGGTACTGGTCGTCATCGCACCCTGCTTCGTCCCGGTCCGAACCGATGCAGTAGTCGTCACTGGACTGGGGCAGGTTGCCGAAGCCGGTGGCGATGGGGTCCTTGTGCAGGATGGAGAGCCTGCCACGGACACTCTGCTCGTAGCCGACGGTCAGCGTACCGCGCAGGTTGTCGTGGGTGATGGTCAGCGGCACGATGGGCGGAGAGCCCATGACACTCACGGCGACATAGCCATCCTTGGCGAGCTTGTCCAGCACATCGTTGATTGACGACTCCACATCGGCGATTCCGGCGAACCCCGCCAGCAGGGCATCCAGTGCCTCTTCCGGGCTCCCGCTGTTTTCCATGTCCCCGTTGATCGATTCCATAGTGGTACTGAGCTCTTCGGCGCTGTCCTCAACGCCGGTGAACAGGTCATCAAAATCGTCCAGGGGGCCGATCTCGTAGCCGAAGCCAATGCCGAAGATCCCCATGCTGATGCCGTCCCGTCGTTGCCCAGAGGCGGCCGAAGGGTTGTGCTGGCTCAGGCTCTTGACGGAACTCGGGTGGGCCGCATTGCCCAGACTCAGTGAGGTGCCGGCCGGATGGTAGGGTTGGCCGGCGATTGCCGGCAGGGCCAACAGCGAGAGGGCAGCGCCATACAGCCAGGATCGGGTCATGGTTCGATTGCTCGCGGAGTTGAATACGTTACCCCGATTATCGGCGCGATGTGGATAAACCTGAGGAATGGGGCTGTTCACCACTCTCGAAGCTGATTCCTGCCGCCATTCTTGGCTGCGTACATGGCCTCATCCGCCCGGGCCATGAAGGCGTCGGCGGTTTCGCCGGGCCTGAACGCGGTGATCCCCGCTGAGCAGGTCTGCCCGCGAGGCGTGCCCTGGAGCATGCGCTCCACCACCTGACGCGCCTCGTCCCGGTCCGTGTCCGGCAGCAGCACCACGAACTCCTCGCCGCCGATGCGGGCCAGCAGGTCCGAATCGCGCAGGACGGGGCGCCACGCCGCCATCAGCTCCTCCAGCAGCGCGTCACCGGCGGCGTGGCCGTGGGTATCATTGAAGTGCTTGAAGTGGTCGAGGTCCAGGAAGGCCAGCGTCAGTGGCGAGCCCGAGCGCTCGGCGCGGGAGGTTTCGCGCGTCAGCTCGTCGTCGAGATAGCGGCGATTGGCGGCGCCGGTCAGCGGATCCATGCGCGAGAGCCGTTCCAGCTTCTCGGCCTGGCGGTGGGTTCGGCGCATCAGCCCGGCCATGCGGTGCATGACCAGCAGGAACAGCAGGATCGAGCCGATGGCGGCGATCCGGACGATCTCGACGTTGACGCCGGCCGTCAGGAGGATCACCGCCGGTGCCAGCATGGAGGCCGCGCCGAGGACCACCAGGCGACGCCCGGTCATCTCGGCGACGGTGACATCGGAGCGCGGCTCGCTCGAGGCCGAGGGGTGCCATATGGCGGCCACGAACAGCACGTAGGCCACCAGCCACAGGCCGTCGGTGACCCCGCCGGGCGCGTACCAGCCCGCCGAGTTCCCGTGGGCGTAGAGCATGTCGGCGACCAGATAGGCCAGCATGCCGAGGAGCAGGAACAGGTGGGCGGTGATCCGGGCGCGGTGGAGGAAGACCAGTCGCAGGATCAGCGGCAGCAGGATCAGGTCGGCAACGGGGTACGCCGCCGAGACCAGCAGTTGCGCCGTGGAGAGTTCGGGATCGTGCACGTAGGGCGCGATCAGCAGCGCCCAGCCCGGAACGGCCGCCGCGACGCCGACGATGAGCCCGTCGCTGAGGGCGCCGTCCTCGCGGCCGTCGTGCTGCCCGAGCAGCCAGATGGCGGCCATGAACAGCGGATAGACGGCGAGGTAGAAGACGTCGGCAACCGAGGGGAAGGGCTCCAGGCCGTGCAGGTCGAGCCAGTACCAGATGGCGTGACCACCGGCGGCCAGCCCCAGGGCGCACGCGACCAGCAGCCACGCGGCCGGGCAGACCAGCCCGGATCGGCCCCTGACCGCCAGCGCGACGGCGACCGCCGCGAGCGCTGTGAAGGCCACGTAGAGCGTGCTGGCCAGCAGGCCGTAGGGGAGGAGCACGTAGAGCAGGGCCAGACCCAGCCCGCCGACGAAGAACCAGCGCCAGGCGTCGCGGCCGACGAGCGCGTTGATCGGCGCGGCGGTGGCGGCGGGCGTGGAGTCGGTGGCTGGCTGGCTCATGGGTGATCCGTTGACTGGCTAGTGGTCACGCATGACCGGTGACGTCAATGTACCACTTGGGCTTGATGCGACCAAAATCCCGGCGGATGTTCGACTTCAGGGCCTTCCTGGAGTCCAGCAGCCTTGCTTCAAGCGGTTGGGTACGTACGTCAAGGCGAACGCCTTGCGTGGCGCCCGGCTTTAGGCGCCAAGACCCGAGCCATGCTCGTGAACCCACATCAATACAAATACTGCTGAAAGTCCACAAACACCTCTCGGATCCTGCCCGCCGGCCCCAGCTCTTGTACCGCATCACCGAGGCTGTGGTACTTCAATTCGATCAGCTGCGGCAGTTTCGCCATGTCCAGTT
>CAZGJO010000191.1:0-4049 GCA_964525685.1 uncultured Ectothiorhodospiraceae bacterium
GCTGGACGCCGTCACGGGTCTTGTCGCCGATGCGCGCCACCTCGTTGGCCGACTCGCCGACCTGCTTCGCCGACTGGGTCACCTGCTGGACCAGGGTCTGGACCCGCTGCATGAAGCTGTTGAAGCCCCGACCCATGACGGCCAGTTCGTCCTTGCCGTCGATGTCCATGCGGTAGCCGAGATCACCCTCCTGCTCGGCCTGGTTCATGCCCTCGGCCACGGTGTTCAGCGGCCGGGTCACGCGGCTGCGGATCCACAGCGCCAGACCGACCACGGCCAGGCCGAGGAAGATGAGGGCGAGACCGGCCCCGCTCCAGAGGTTGGCGCGCAGGGCGGCATCGGCCTCGTCCAGCGACTTGACCACTTCGAAGGCGCCGTGGAGGTCGCCGACCTGTTTGTTCTCCATGCGGTAACCGGTGATGTCACGACCATCGTCACGGCCCCAGATCTCCTCCGAGGTGGCGGGGTCGCCGTGGCAGTTCATGCAGGTCTCGCCGAGGCGCACCGGCCGGAAGTAGCGCACCGCATTGCGCTCGCGGTCGATGACGTGGTACTCGCTGGCATCGCGATTCGCGGCGAAGTGGTCCAGCGCCTCGCGCTGCAGCTCGTTGGGCTCGTTCTTCTCGTTGCGCGCCCCTTCGCGCGGGGTGAGGAACTCGTAGCCGGCCTCGTCGGCCTTCGCCTGTGCCGCCTCCCAGGCGGTGACCACCGGGATCGCCGCCATGAGCTTCTCTTCCCGCTCGTCTTCATCCGCGAAGTCCATCTCGCGCAGGCTCTGCGGACTGAACAGCCCCAGCTCCCACTTGCGGTCCATCTCCTCGCGCACCGACTCGGCCATCAGGATGATCGCCCGCGCCTCGTTGACCTCGCGCTCGATGGTATCCTGACGCTGGTCGACGGCATAGAATATGAACAGGATGCCCACCAGCACCGCCACGATGGCGCTGACGAAGGCGACGATGCGAAAGCCGAGGGAGTGGAAGTCGAATTTCATCTTTTGGATCACCGGGTGTCATGGAACGCATGGCTGAAGTCGACCGGTTTCCCTGCCCCTGGAGGCGGCCGGTACGACGCGCAAGTTCATCAGTCCAATAGTGGAACGCATTCATACGCTAATGCAAGTCTGCCCACCCTTCGAACGGGCCATTCAGGCACATTTGACCCATTACTGACACATTCGCAACCACGAGGACACGAGTCGCCATGGGCTGGATCGAGATCACCCTACCCACCACCGCCGACGAGGCCGAGGCCGTTGGCGAGACCATGGAGGCCGTTGGTGCCTCCGCGATCACCTTTGGGGACGAGGCGGACGAGCCACTGTACGAGCCGGCGCCGGGGGCCACCCCGATGTGGCGGCGCACCCGGGTGGTCGGCCTGTTCCCCGCCGAGGTGGATCGGGATGCGGTGCTGGCGGAGCTCGGCCGCCTCCACACGCTCCCGGCGGACGTGACCCTCCGCGAGGTGGTTGACCAGGAGTGGACACGCGCCTGGATGGACCATTTCCGGCCCATGCGCTTCGGTGAGCGGCTCTGGATCTGCCCCACGGACCACCCCGCGCCGGAGACCGATGGCCTGATCATTCGACTGGACCCGGGGCTCGCTTTCGGCAGCGGGACCCATCCCACCACCCGGCTCTGTCTGGAATGGCTCGATGCCCACCCGCCGACGGACCAGCGCGTCATCGACTATGGCTGCGGCTCCGGCATCCTGGCCGTTGCCGCCGCGCTGCTCGGCGCGCGCTCGGTGCTCGGTGTCGACCACGATGTCCAGGCGGTCCGGGCCACCCGGGTGAACGCCGAGCGCAACGGCGTCGACAATGCCGTGACCGCCTGCCGCAACGAGGAAGAGGGCGAACCGCGCGCCGACTGCATGCTGGCCAACATCCTCGCCGGCCCGTTGTGCGAACTCGCCCCCCACCTCGCCGCCATGGTCGAGCCGGGGGGAGACATCGCCCTGTCGGGCATCCTCGAGGAGCAGGCCACCACCGTCGCCGAACACTACGCCCCGTGGTTCGAGCTGAACCCGCCCACGGTCCTGGACGGCTGGGTGCGCTTGGACGGCGTGCGAAAATAGGCTAATTTGTCGGGTCCGACACGGAAAGGCGACCATGTATACCCAGTGTCCCAGCTGCCAGACCTACTTCCACCTGACCCCGGACCAGCTTCGCGCCGCCGGGGGTCAGGTCCGTTGCGGGGTCTGTGACGCCACCTTCAACGCCCTGGAGACCATCCAGGAGGCCCTGCCGCAACAAGCACCGGACGACGCGGGCGCCCCGCCCGCCTCCCGGGAACGCCCCGCCCCCGCGGCGGAAACGGCGTCCGACAAGAAGGCGGAGAAACAGCGGGCGCGCGAGGCGCGCAAGGCGGCGTCCGCGGAGAAGAAGGCCGCCCGGGCCGAGCGCAAGGCGCAGAAACAGGACGCGGCGACCCCCGGCGTCGCGGCGATCCTCGGCTGGTTCGTTGCCAATCTGGTGCTCATCGCCCTGTTCCCCCTGCAGTTCCTCTACTTCGAGCGCGACATGCTGGCCAGCGAATACCCGGAGCTTCGCCCGCACCTCGAACAGGCCTGCGAGGTCGTCGGCTGCACCGTCGCCCCGCGGCGCGATCCCGACGCCGTCGAGATCAGCCGCCGCGATGTCCGCGCCCACCCCGATGAGGACAGTGCCCTGCTGATCCACGCGCAGCTGGTCAACCGCGCCGACTTCAGCCAGCCCTACCCGGCGCTGCGCCTGACGCTCTCCGACCTGCAGGAGCGACCCATGGCGCAGCGCCTGTTCGAACCGGATGAATACCTGGACGCGGACCACGATCCCGCCGGCCACATGGCGCCGGGGGACGCGGCCACCGTGGTCCTGGCCGTCCAGGACCCGGGTGACGAGGCGGTCAACTTCCGCTTCGACCTGGAGTAGCCGGCCACGCCCTTCACCCCCGCCCGGCGGCCGGGTATCATGGCCGGTCCCGTTTCTTCCGACGATCCCGAGCCCATGCGCATTGGACCCTACGCCCTGTCGAGCCCCCTCCTGCTGGCCCCGATGGCGGGGATCACCGATCGCCCCTTTCGCGCCCTCTGCCGCCGTTGGGGCGCGGGACTGGCCTTTTCGGAGATGGTGAGCACCAACCCGCGCCTGCGCGACACGCCCAAGAGCCGCCACCGGCTGGAACACGTCGGCGAGCCCGGGCCCATCGCGGTCCAGCTCGCGGGGACGGACCCCGAGCAGATGGCCGCCGCCGCCCGGTACCACCGCGCCCAGGGGGCCGACATCATCGACATCAACATGGGCTGTCCGGCCAAAAAGGTCTGCCGCAAGGCGGCCGGGGCGGCCCTGATGCGCGACGAAGCCCTCGCCGGCCGCATCCTCGACGCGGTGGTCGCCGCCGCCGATGGGCCGGTCATGCTGAAGATGCGCACCGGCTGGTCCCCCGATCACCGCAACGCCGTGGCCATCGCCCGCCTGGCCGCCGCCGCCGGGATCTCGGCCCTGACCATCCACGGCCGCACCCGCGCCGACGGCTACCACGGGCCGGTGGAATTCGACACCGTGCGCCGTGTCCGCGATGCCGTCGATCTGCCGCTCATCGCCAACGGCGACATCACCGACGCGGCCGGCGCCCGCCACGTCCTCGACACCACGGGGGTCGACGGCCTGATGATCGGCCGCGGTGCCCAAGGGGACCCCTGGATCTTTCAACGCCTCGGTCGCGCCCTCGGTTACCTCCCTGCGGGGGACGAACCCGATCGGGCGCGGCGCCACGCCGAGATCCGCGACCACATTGCCGCCATCCACGCCCACTACGGGGCCGACATCGGGGTGCGGGTGGCGCGCAAGCACATCCGCTGGTATTTCACCGACGGGCCGGAGCCGCCGCTGGAACTGCTGCGGGAGAGCGATCCCGTCGCCCAGCTCCAGCGCCTGGAGACGCTCCTCGCGTCGCACCCGCCACAGGAGCACGCCGCATGAACGAAAGCTCGACCCCCCGCCCGGAAACCGGCCTCGCCGGCTGCGTCGACGAGGCCCTGAACCGCTACTTCGAGCAGCTGGACGGGTT
>CAZGJO010000192.1:0-4048 GCA_964525685.1 uncultured Ectothiorhodospiraceae bacterium
GACGACGACATCCCGTTCTGAAAAGCATGGGGGCGGCACGCCCGTGCCGCCCCCTGAACGGGCTTGCCGCCCGCCCCCGTGCCACCTGTTCCGCAACAGCGAGTCCGGATGGCACACCCCCTTCACACCCTCCTCATGCCCCGATCGACCGGTGTGTCACTCTGGAACCGGCCCGGTCACTGCTGTTTCTGGCACGGAACCTGCTTCCCCGGGGGCAGGGCCACCCGGAGCGGGTGGACATCCACGATAGCCATTGAGGAGGTCATCATGGCAATGGACGGAATCGGCGGTGGGATGAACGTACCGCCACCCCCGAAGAACAAGGGCGCCCCGGCCGGCGACGCCGTGGACAAGGGCGGGGCCGGTGAGGCCTTTGCCCTGCCGGACGAGGGCAGCATGGATATGGCACCGGTGGATTCAGCGGCCGGTGGCGATATGGAAAGCGCGCCCGAGGGCGAGTTCGGCTCGCTGATGGACGCCATCGACACCGAAGGGGGTGGCGAGGCGTTCGTCGGCGAGGACGGGCTGGGCAGCCAGATCGACGTCATGGCGTAACGTCGGCTGCTCCGCCGCTTGAAAACCCGCCGCACAGGCGGGTTTTTGTGCGCCGCCGAAAAGTCCCGTTTCACAGCGCGTGGCCCTGCGGTATCGTGGGCGTAGCGACACCATCCCGGGTGTCGGGCAGTGGGGGAGACGATGAGCGCACAGACGGCCGACAACGAGATCCGGCTCTCCATCTCCGGCATGAGCTGTGCCGGCTGCGTGAAGTCGGTGGAAGACGCCCTCCACGGCGTGCCCGGCGTCGAGGACGCGCAGGTCAACTTCGCCGAACACACGGCCACGGTGCACGGGGAGGTGGAACCGGCGACCCTGGTGGCGGCGGTGAAGTCCGCCGGCTACGAGGCTGCCGAACTGCGCGGCGTCGACGACGAGGCCGAGAAGCAGGCGGGCGAGCGCAAGCACTACCGCGGTCTGCTCATCAAGGCGGCGGTGGCCGGCGCCGTGGGCGTGGCCCTGAAGATCGGCCACTTCACCGGCGCCAGCCCCCATGTCGACGAGGCGCCCACCTTCTGGCTGCTGGTCGGCCTCGGCGTGCTGGCGGTCATGGTCTATGCCGGTGGCCATTTCTACACCGGCGCCTGGAAGGCGTTGCGCAACCACAACGCCAACATGGACACCCTCATCGCCCTGGGTACCGGGACCGCCTGGGCCTTCTCCATGATCGTCGCCGCCTTCCCGGCCATCGTCCCGGAGATGGCGCGCCACGACTATTTCGAGGCCTCGGCCTTCATCATCGCCTTCATCAACCTCGGCCAGGCGCTGGAGCTGCGCGCCCGGGGCAAGACCTCCGAGGCCATCCGCCGCCTCATCGGCCTGCAGCCGCGCACCGCGCGGGTGGTGCGCGAGGGGCGCGAGCAGGATGTCGCCATCGACGCCCTCGGCCTCGGCGAGACGGTGCGGGTGCGCCCCGGCGAGCGCGTCCCGGTGGACGGCACCGTGCTCGACGGCGAATCCACGGTGGACGAATCGATGCTCACCGGCGAGCCGATGCCGGTGGCCAAGCGGCCCGGTGACGAGGTGGTCGGCGGTACCATCAACACCCAGGGCTCGTTCCTGTTCCGCGCCGACCGCATCGGCCGCGACACCGCGCTGGCGCAGATCATCGACATGGTCCGCCAGGCCCAGGGCAGCAAGCCGGCCATCGGCCGGATCGTCGACCGGGTCACGGCGATCTTCGTGCCGGTGGTCCTCATCGTCGCGGTGGCGACCTTCCTGGTCTGGTTCAACCTCGGCCCGGATCCGGTGATCAGCTACGCCTTCGTCACCGCCGTCACCGTGCTGGTCATCGCCTGCCCCTGCGCCCTGGGGCTGGCGACCCCGCTGTCCATCATGGTCGGTGTCGGCAAGGGGGCGGAGAACGGCATCCTCATCCGGCGCGGCGATGCCCTGCAGCGCTCCGGTCGGCTGACCACGGTGGTGCTGGACAAGACCGGCACGATCACCGAGGGGCGGCCCCGGGTGGTCGGCATCCGCACCGCCGACGGCTTCGACGAGGCGCGGGTGCTGGCGCTGGCTGCGGGTGCCGAGGCCGGCTCCGAGCATCCACTGGCCCAGGCGGTGCTGACCGCCGCGGCGGAGCGCGTGGACGCCTGGCCCGAGGCGACGGACTTCATCGCCGAGAGCGGGCGCGGCGTCACCGCCCGGATCGAGGGCGTCGAGGTGCGCGTGGGCAACAGCGCCCACCTGGCCGCCGGCGGTGTCGAGGTGGGGGACGGCTGGGAGGCGACCCTGGAGGCCACCCGCCGGCGCGGCGAGATCCCGATGCTGGTGGCCGCCGACGGCGCCGTTGCCGGCATGGTGGTGGTGGCCGATCCGGTGAAGGCGGACTCCACCGCCGCCGTCGAGCGCTTCCACAAGCGCGGCCTGAAGGTGGTGCTGCTCACCGGGGACCACCCCACCACCGCGCACACCGTGGCCTCGAAGGTCGGCATCGACGAGGTCTTCGCCGAGGTGCTGCCGGCGGACAAGGCGGACAAGGTGGCGCTGCTCCAGGAGCGCGGCGAGGTGGTGGCCATGGTCGGCGACGGCATCAACGACGCCCCGGCGCTGGCGCGTGCCGACGTCGGCTTCGCCATCGGCACCGGCACCGACGTCGCCATCGAGAGCGCCGACGTCACCCTCATGGGCGGCTCCCTGCACGGCGTGGCCGACGCCATCCTCATCAGCCGCGCCACGGTGCGCAACATCCACCAGAACCTGTTCGGCGCCTTCATCTACAACACCCTCGGCATCCCCATCGCCGCCGGGGTGCTCTATCCGGTCTTCGGCCTGCTGCTCAGCCCGATCTTCGCCGGCGCGGCCATGGCCGCGTCGTCGGTGACGGTGGTCGGCAACGCCAACCGGCTGCGCTACTTCAGACCGCGGGAGGCGACATGACGACCTGGCTGGTGAACATCGGCGGGATCCTGCTCATCGCCCTGATCGTCTGGTGGTTCTGGCTGGCGCCGAAGCGGGGCGGGCCCCCCCGGCGCGGCGAGGGCGACGAGCGTTGACGTCATGATCGGCGGCATCGGCGTGGACAACGGGCCGGCGGCGCGGATCGGCGCCGGCGTGACCGGTGCCGGTCTCTTCAACCCCAACGAGGGTCCGGAGGTGCGCCGGACCTGGTTCGCCGTGGCCTTCGCGGTGATGGGCCATGTGGCCCGGGCGGACGGGGCCGTCAGGCAGCCGGAGATCGACGCGGTGGAGCGGCTCATGGCGCGGCTGGAACTCACCGGCGAACAGCGCCGCGCCGCCATCGGCCTGTTCCGGCGCGGCAAGAGGCCCGACTACCCCCTGGCACGCGCCCTGGGCCGTCTGCGCCGCCGCTGCGCCCGGCGCGCCCTGCTCGACCGCTTCCTGGACATGCAGCTGGAGGTGGCGCTGGCCGACGGCGAGATGGGCCCGCTGGAGCACGCCATGGTGGAGACCATCGCCGGGGCGCTGGCCTTCTCCCGCTACGACGTCCGCCGCATGCGCGAGGCGGTCAGCGATCGCCTGTTCCCGGAGGATGTCCTCATAGAGCGTCGCGCCCTGGAGGCGCTGGGTCTGGAGCCCGGCGCCGACACCGCCGCCGTGCGCCGCGCCTACCGCCGCCAGATCAGCCGCCACCACCCCGATCGCGCCCTGGCGCGCGGCGCCGACGAGGCCGAGGTGCGCCGCGCGGCGGCCACCACCCGCCGCCTGCGCCAGGCCTACGAGGCGCTGCGCCACCACTATCCGCTGTGAACGGGGGTGTTGCGCATCGCCGCCCTCGGTCGTACAATGCGCGGTCTTTCGAATACGACGAATTGGGTAGCCATGAAGACCTTCAGTGCAAAACCGGCCGAAGTCCAGCGCGACTGGTACGTCATCGATGCCGACGGCAAGACCCTCGGGCGTCTGGCCACCGAAGTGGCGCGCCGTCTGCGCGGCAAGCACAAGCCTGAGTACACCCCCCACGTCGACACCGGCGACTACATCGTCGTGGTCAACGCCGAGAAGGTGCGCGTCACCGGTCGCAAGGGTG
>CAZGJO010000193.1:0-4025 GCA_964525685.1 uncultured Ectothiorhodospiraceae bacterium
GTTCGGGGTTGGTCTTCGTGACCGGAGGGCGTCGGCCGCAGGGATGCGGCCGTCGAGCCTACACGAACGTATTCACGGCGTCCCTCCGGGCACGAAGACCAACCCCGAACCCCGCCGTCAGGCGGCGAAACGGGGCCCCACCTCTCTCTTCAGGACTCCATCAAACGCGGGATCAGCTCGGCGAAGTTGCACGGCGTGGTGCGCCGGTCCAGCGACTTCGCCAGGATCTGATCCCAGGCGGTGCGGCAGGCGCCGGTGGAGCCGGGCAGGCAGAAGACGAAGGTGCCGTTGGCGACGCCGGCCAGGGCGCGCGAGGCCAGGGTCGAGGTGCCGATCTCCTGCCAGGAGAGCCAGCGGAACAGCTCGCCAAAGCCGTCGATGGTGCGGTCGAGCAGCGGCGCCACCGCCTCGGGGGTGCCGTCGCGGCCGGTGACGCCGGTGCCGCCGTTGGTGATGATCACATCCACCGCCGGGTCGGCGATCCAGCGGCTGAGTTCACGGCGCATCTGGTAGACGTCATCGGGGCAGATGATGCGCTCCGCCAGGGTGTGGCCGGCGGCGACCAGCCGCTCCTCCAGGGCCTGGCCGGAGGTGTCGGTCTCGCGGGTGCGGCTGTCGGAGGCGGTGAGCACGGCGATGTTCAGGGGCTGGAATTCAGCATCGGCATGGGCGTGTCCCATGGTTTCTCTCCTCTGTTTCAGTTCGGAATGGTCGGCTGACGCACCCGACCGGTGCTCAGTTCATCGGCTTCGGCAGGTCGCACGTCGGCGACATGGACCCGGAAATGGAGGGTGTGCCCGGCCAGCGGGTGGTTGCCGTCGACCAGCGCGGTGGTCTCGCGCAACTCCACGACCCGGAGGCTGAAACGGCGCTCCTCGTGGGCGGTGTGGAGGACACCCCCTTCCACCACGTTGTCACGGATCTCCGGGGGCAGGTTCTGTAACGGGGCCTCGAACACCAGATTCTCCATGCGCTCACCGTAGGCCCGCTCCGGGGGCAGAGTCACCTCGAGCCGTTCGTCGACGGCGGCACCGGCCACGGCCTCCTCCAGCGCCGGCAGGATCTGCTTGCGGCCATGGATATAGACGATGGGTTCGCCATCATCCAGACGACGACCCTCCTCGTCAGTGAGTTCGTAGCTCAGGGTCGCCACGGCCTCATCGGCAATCTTCATGGTTGTCTCTCCTTGCGCCCGATCAAGAGTAGGTCGTCACGCACCATACCACCCATTTCAGGTGATCTTGCCGCCGGCACCGCCCCACTTCTGCGGGATGTTCGGCATGCTTTCCTTGAGACCCATGGCCTCGGCGCGACACTCGGAGCAGGTCTGCAGGTGTTCGGTATCGAGCCCCTGCTCACCGAGGGTCTTGACCATCGCCGCCAGCTGAAAATCCATGGCAAACGCCTTGCCGCACAGGCGACACGTCACCGACTCGGCCGTCTCATCCCCTTCATCCAGGGCCACCACCTCGGACTCCGCCTCGATCTCGGGCGGTTCTTCCAGTGGCGCGAGCGTCGCCAGAAGTTCACGCACCTTCTCGCTGGCTTGATGCGTCACCCGGCCGAGCATCAGATAGCCGGCGGGCACGCCGCCCTCTTCGCAGGCCATGTTCAGGGTGTTGCCGAACAGCGGCAGCCAGCTGCACAGGTAGTGCTCGCAGAAGACCCGGGCATCGAGGAGAATGCGATCCCGCTCCCGGGTATCCCCAGCCTCGTCGGCCTCCACCGCCCGAGCCAGCATCCAGGCCATGAACTGGAGTTGCAGCGCCAGGTGGTCGGGGAGGTCACGGAATTCCGCGTCCTTCTCCAGACCGTTGCGCTGATAGAGCGTCTCCATGCCGATGACGCTCTTGCCCATGAGGCTGCCGTCCAGATGGATCCCGGCGTTGATGGGCGCGGGAAACGGGGGCGCCAGGAAAAGCCGGCTGTAGAGGCGCTTCAGCCCGCCATCGCGGGCGGCACTCTCCGCCAGCGCCCCGCGCAATTCGGCGAGCGTCTCATCGGTGGTAAAGCCGAGCCCGGCGTTGATCTCCGCCAGGTCTTCGGTCAGCAGTTCCACCAGCCGGGCGTCGTTGGCCGGATCCTCCGGGTAGAGAAAGGCCTGACCCAGGCAGAGCATGAGCTCACCGTGGTCGACCAGTTGATCGGGGTTCAGCGTATCGGTCATGTGACGGACTCCTCGTTCGGGGACCTTCTTCGGGCCCCTGGGTGGTGGATGCATGTCCTTTGAAAAACCGGACGAGATCCGCGGCTTTTCAAAGGCCCATATCAATGAGGCCGGCGGGTAACCCGTCCGGCCTCAGTACATCCCGGGCAACCCCGCCGGTCAAGGACCGGCGGGCATTTCCCGACGCTTACTTGCCGTCGGCGGGGGCGTCGTCCAGACGGAACCTGCCCGCGCCATAGGCGTAGATCAACAGGCCGATTCCGGTGCCGAGGATGACCACGCCCCACTCGGTGAGGGACGGGGCATACTCGATCAGGCCCTGATGCCAGGTGCCCTGGAACAGCGGCACCATCTGGCCACCGACCACGTACTCGTAGCGGCCGATGAACATCCCGACCAGCACCAGCACGCCCGCCAGCATCTGCAGACCGGGCTGACTGCGCAGGCTCGGCGTGGCCAGCAGGATGAACGGCAACACCAGTCCGATCCACAGTTCGATGTGGAACCAGAAGGTGCCGGCCAGATGGCTGGTGACGGCATTGATCTCGGGCTGATTGCTCCACAGGCCGGTAATGATGTGGGCGATGTGGAACAGCAGCACCACGCCGAGGACCAGGGCGAAGGCCTTGGGCATCTCGGTGGACATCAGACGCTGCTTGCGCTCCGAGAAACCGCCGGTGCTCATGCCGCTGGCGATGTAGGTGAACAGCGTGGCGAAGGCCATGCCGCTCAACAGCGCCGTGACCAGGAAGTAGACCGGCACGAAGGCGCCGTACCAGTACGGCCGCATGGCCATCATGCCGAACACCAGGCCCAGGGTCACCACCGCGGCAACCTCGGCCACGAACCCGGCCATGCCGACCTTGCGGCTGGCCGGGCTGTCCCAGTCATTCTTCTGAAGGAACATGAACTTCCAGATGATGAAGATCAGGAACAGCAGGTAGAAAGCCCCCATCCAGAACATCGGCGAAGCCACCGCCATGTTCAGCGGAATGGCCCAGATCATCCGCAGCGGATGGCCCAGCTCCAGACCGAGGGAGATGAAGCCGGCGATCAGGACCGCGATGGCTAGCCAGACGCAGCGTTTGGCGACCGGGTAGAAGTCCTTCACCCCGAACACCATGGCCACGGAGGCGACCATGGTCAGACCGGCGGCACTCAGCGCGAAGAACACATAGGCCGAGACCGGCAGGCCCCAGGCCAGGGTGCTGCCGGTGTTGAAGGCCGCGTGGCCCTGGGTCAGCAGACCGACGGAGGTAATGGCGCCGATGATGGTAACGACGATGCCCACCAGCATCAGGCCCACCGGCATCCCGCCGCCCTGAGCGGTGTCGTTGGTGACAGTATCAGTACTCATATCCTATCTCCCTCAGCTCTTGGACTTGGGGTCGAAGGCCGGAATGCCGGCGCCATCACCCAGGTAGTAGACCTGGGGGCGGTTGCCCGTGTGGTCCAGAAGCCGGACCCCCTTGCGGTTACCGATGAGCTTGTTGACGTGACTGTCGGGATTGTCCAGGTCACCGAAGAACCGGGCCTTGGGCGCGCAGGTCCGCACACAGGCCGGTACGTACTCGGTGAGCTCCGGGTCGTCCTCATCCAGATCCGCAACCCCTTCCGGTGCCTTGCTGACACGGTGGTAACAGAAGGTGCACTTGGAGACCACGCCCTTGGGCTGGATGCCGATGCCGCGCCGCCAGTCCTCTTCCGGATTCTGGTAGGGTGGGCTCCAGAGCTGACCGTCGCCCCCCGGGAAGATGGAGCGCAGATCCGGCTCCACCAGCGGCTTCTCGTCGGCGTAGAAGCGCACCCCGTACGGACAGGCGATCATGCAGTACTTGCAGCCGATGCACTTGTTCCA
>CAZGJO010000194.1:0-4021 GCA_964525685.1 uncultured Ectothiorhodospiraceae bacterium
TTTGCCGTGGGCTTCCATGTGCTGGATACCCAGCGTGGAGTGGCCTCGCTGTTGCTGGCCTGCGCCTTCCTGGCCGTGGGCGTTCTGGACCTCCTGCATACCCTGGTCTACCCGGGCATGCCCGGATTCGTCGATGCCGACAGCCATCAGACCCTGATCCTCTGGCTGGCCGCGCGCCTGATGGCGGCCCTGGCGCTGTTGGCCTATTTCCTGCTGCCCGTGGTCCCGGTGAGGAAGGGGAGCCGTTACGGGCTGCTGGCGGCGGTCCTGTTGCTGCTGGGGTTGATCATCTGGGTGGGACTGGCGCGACCGGAGTGGGTACCCACCACCCATATACCGGGGGAGGGACTGACCCCCTTCAAGATCGCGGTGGAGTGGGTGGTGATCGCCATGCATGTGGCGACGCTGGTGATCATCCTGTGGCGCTGGCCCGGACTGGTCGATCGCAAGGTCAATCTGCTGGCGGCGGCCCTGGTACTGAGTATCGCCAGCGGGCTCTTCTTTACCCTCTACACGGAGCTGAGCGATACCCTCTTCGTTTTCGGCCACGTCTACAAGGTGATGGCCTATCTGCTGATCTTTCGCGGCATGTTCCTGGAGAGCGTTCGGGAACCGGTGCGTCGGCTGGAGGAGGCGCGCGAGCTGTTGCGCCAGCGGGAGGCGCGGATCCAGCACGAGGCCACCCACGACAGTCTGACCGGTCTCCCCAATCGCCGACTGTTCCTGGACCGGCTGGAGCAGGCCATGGCACGGGTCGAGCGAAACGGGGGGCGGATCGCCGTGCTACTGCTGGATCTGGACAACTTCAAGGAGGCCAATGACCGGATGGGCCATATCGCCGGCGATGGTCTGTTGCGGGAGCTGGCCGGGCGACTGCAGGGCGCCCTGCGGCGCAGCGATACCGTGGCCCGCTTCGGGGGCGACGAGTTCGTGCTGCTGCTTGGCGGCATACAGTCGGAGGAGGAGGCCGCCGGCGTGGCGGCCAAGATTCTGGCGGTGGTCGGGGAGCCGTACACCATCGAGCATGACGGCACCTGCGTCCCGTTCGCGAGCTCCGCGAGCATCGGGGTCGCCCTCTACCCGGACCACGGACACGATGCCGACGCCCTGTTGCGCCATGCCGACGAGGCCATGTACAGCGTCAAGAAGGAGGGGCGCAATGGCTGGCGGGTACACGCGTGCGGAACGGTCCCGGCGGGGGAGGGAACGAGCGCCCTGCCCGGAAAAACAGGGGGCGGGGTTGATTTCGAACAGCGCCTGGTGTGATAATACTTTCTTTAGGCGCTGGTAGCTCAGTTGGATAGAGTACCTGGCTACGAACCAGGTGGTCGGGGGTTCGAATCCTCCCCAGCGCGCCATCTCCGGAGAGGCCGCGGCAGAGATGTCGCGGCCTTTTTCGTTCCTGGAGCATGGTTTTTTTGCGAGCCATTCCCTATTGACATCGGGCGCATTGCGATAGACTGCCGAAAAGGCTCGACTTGGGCGGTACGGTCGTCGGACCGAGGGGAGGTCGCATGGGTGTTCTGAAGGCGCTGCGCGTACCGGTGGTGGTGCTGGCCCTGCTGTGGGTGACGCTCTATCTGCCGTTCGCCGCGACGGTCTACACACCGCAGTGGTACGCCTTTCACTGTAGCTGGTCCAGCGAGTGCCGCTTCGCCGAGCACTTCGATGCTGCGGAGGCGTCCGGCGAGCTGGCCGCCTATCTGCGCCATCAGGGCGAGGCGGGAGCATGGCCGGCGGGCGAGCGCGAGCAGGTCGCGGTGGTGCGTGATGGCCTGGACAGCCTGTTCGCCGTCACGCTGGGCGCCCTGCTCCTGCTGCTGTTGGCATTCGGCTGGAATCGGCTGGCGACCGCCGCTCGATTCAACGTGGTCGCCATCCCCGTGCTGGGGGTCGTCACGGGCCTGTCCTTCCAGACCTTCTGGGTCGACGGCCTGCTGCCTCTGCTGGGCGTGCCCATGGCGGTCCACGAGGACAGTGTTGCCGCGCTGCTGATGTCGGAAACGCTGTTCGGCTACAGTCTGCTGTTTGCAGCGCTGCTCGGTTTCCTGATCAACCTCGTGCTGGTGTGGCAGGTGCGCCCCCAGCGGCGATCCATCTTTCGCTGACCCGTCCGGGTGTACGCGACGGGGCCGCCGACGTCTGGCGCCCCGGGCAGGATTCGAACCTGCGACCTTTCCCTTAGGAGGGGAATGCTCTATCCAGCTGAGCTACCGAGGCGGGATTACGGGGTTCGGGGGGAAACTGGTGGAGCCGGGGGGGTTCGAACCCCCGACCTTCGCGTTGCGAACGCGACGCTCTCCCAACTGAGCTACGGCCCCAGGAACTGTCTTCCGAAGAAGAGCGCGAATCCTACCACACGCTCCACGGACTGTGAACCGCTACTGGATCCCGCGCTGACGTTGCTTGCGGTCCAGCGCCACCACGTATTTCTCGACCATGCGATGGGCACGCGGATCCAGCTGGTTGAAGCGCAACCCCAGCTGGATCTTGTGGGTGTCCTCGCGGACACTGCGCAGCTCCGCCTCGCACGTCAGCGGCTCTTTCTGATCCGGCAGATCCACCGAGCACAGGGGGATGATGAAACCGGAATCGAACTCTTCCGGCAATGCTGTTCCCGGGGGCAGGCGAACGCCCATGCCGCCGATGGAGAGATCGGTCACCTCGCCCTCGATGACGGTATCGCCGTCGCCGCCTTCCGGGTAGAGCCGAGCCGGTATGAGGGTGGCGTCGGCGGTAGCCGCGGCGCGAAAGTGTTCCCGGCGCTGTTGGTAGAGGAGCTTGTCGGGCAGTGCGATGATGAAGTAGTTGACCCCGTTCCTGGGACTGATCCGGGTGACCTGACTGGCGAAACTGACGTCGACCCCGCCGAGCTGGGCCGAGACGGCGATGCGTTGGCCGACCAGCCCCGGGATATCCTTCGGGGCCGGCATCAGTTCGTCCAGCAGGACCATCCGGCGGTCGCCGTTGACATCCAGGACGGCGCTGGTGTGGACCTGCTCGTGCGACTGGGGAGTACTGACATTGATGAACTTGCGGGTGTCGCACAGGCGCTTGAGGACGCCGGCGATCTGGGCGGGGTTGCGAATGGCGTCGCTGTCGTCCGTGGCGGCCATCGACGTCTACGCCTTGGTCAGGCTGTTACCGCCTTCGCCGCGGCTGCTCTGTGATTTGCCGCGGGCGGTATAGAGCTCCACACCCTCGCCGCCGCCGCGTTCAGGCCCACTGGCGGACTGCAGGACCCCGAGCAGGTGCTCGACACTTTCGCGGGTGGCGTCGAGGACGCGGCCGTTCACCTCGTTGAGCGCCTGGCAGGCGGACAGGCGTTCGGTGATGCGCTGCCACTGACCGGCCAGCTCGCTCTCCGGGCCGGCCAGTTGCGAGAGGAGGTCTTCCAGGGCGGATTCGGTGGGTTCGAGCCCCTGGGCGCGCATCCAGTCCAGGCGCTGGGTGACGGCCCTGCCCAGCGCCTCCATGGCCATCTGCTTCTGTTCGACACACCGATCGAGCGGGCCGGACTGGCGATCGGCCAGGGCTCCGTGTTCACAATGGAGGGCCGTCTCGAGGTCATCGAGGGCCCGGTTCTCCAGCTCGAACTGCTCCTGGAGGGCCTGGAGCGTGCTGTGGCGGTCACTGCCGTCCGCGGGGTTCCGGGCCATCAGCCGTCCTCACTGCTCGCCAGCAGATTCTCCGTCTCGATGAGCTGGGCCGCGATGCGTTCGGCATTGACCTCGAAGGTCCCGTCGTCGATGGCCTGGCGGACCTCGTCGACGCGGTGGGGGTCCACGGCGGGCTGTTCGGCCATGGAGGCCTCCAGATCCTTGAGCCGCTCCGCCGTGTCGGTGAGCCTGACGGTGTCGGTGGCTGCCGCCTCACCCGCGCTGCCGGCGGGGCGTTGTACCCCGCCTCCCTCGCGTGTATCGGCGCGTTCCGGGCCGCGGTTGGTCCCGAGGCCGGCGCGGTTGTTGAAGGCTCTGGCCATGTCGTTGTCTGCCGGTCAGTCTGCCTGCATGGAAGCGAT
>CAZGJO010000195.1:0-4016 GCA_964525685.1 uncultured Ectothiorhodospiraceae bacterium
TCCGTGACGAGGCATGCGCGAACTCCCTTTCACGCCTGTGGTCTCTTTATGATGGCCTATACTGAACAGGGGTCGGAGAGCCGTCAAGAACCTCTGACGCCGGCCGCCAATTCGTAATACAATGGACGGCCTTGGATCTGTAACTGCTCGATGGACCCCATGTCACTCGCGATCCGCCTCTTCCGCTATCTGGTCCACGCCGGCGCCGCACTCTTCGTCGCCGGCGCCGTGGTGGCCATGGTGGTCTACGTCCAGGTGGCGCCGGAGCTGCCCTCCTCCGCCGACTTCGAGGAGATCGAGCTGCAGGTGCCGCTGCGGGTCTACACCCGCGACGGCGAGCTCATCGAGGAGTTCGGCCAGCAGCGCCGCATCCCGCTGGCGCTGGAGGAGATCCCCCCGGAGATGGTCCAGGCCTTCCTGGCCGCCGAGGATGCCCGCTACTACGACCACCCCGGGATGGACTACCAGGGGATCCTGCGCGCGGCCATGAATCTGGCGGCCACCGGCGACCGCACCCAGGGCGGCAGCACCATCACCATGCAGGTGGCGCGCAACTTCTTCCTGAGCCCGGATCGCACCTACCTGCGCAAGCTCCAGGAGATCATCCTCGCCTTCAAGCTGGAGCAGACCTTCGACAAGGAGAGCATCCTCGAGCTCTATCTGAACAAGATCTTCATGGGCAACCGGGCCTACGGGGTCGGCGCGGCCGCCCGGGTCTACTACGGCACCACGCCCGACGAGCTGAACCTGGCGCAGATGGCGATGATCGCCGGCCTGCCCAAGGGGCCGTCGATCTACAACCCGCTCTCCAACGTGGAGCGGGCCACCATCCGCCGCGACCACATCCTGCGCCGCATGGCCGAGCTGGGCTATGTCGAACGCGAACGGGCGAACACCGCCCTCGCCTATCGCGACGATGCCAGCCACCATACCCCGGTCACGGAGGTAGAAGCGCCCCACGTCGCCGAGATGGTGCGCATGGAGATGCTCGCCCGGCACGGCGAGCGCGCCTACACCGGCGGTTTCCGCGTCTTCACCACGCTGGACGGCGAGCGCCAGACGGCGGCCAACAAGGCGCTGCGCCACGCCCTCCACCAGTACGAGTTCCGCCACGGCTATCGCGGCCCGGTGGACCGGCTGGACCTGGGGCTCGATGCCGCCGATCGCTACTGGCTGACCTCCCAGTGGTTCAACCAGACTGCGGGGGATGACGCCCTCGTGTCGCCGGAACCTCTGTTCCACCCCCTGCCGGGCCGGGCGGCGTGGCGCGAGGCGCTGAACGACAGCCGCGCCCCGGGCGATCTGACCCGTGCCCTGGTGCTCCACACCCGCGAGCAGCAGGCCCTGATCCTGCTCCCCGACGGCCGCATGGAGCGGATCCCGTGGCAGGGGCTCGCCTGGGCGCGAGAGCATCTCGATACCAACCAGACGGGGCCGGAACCGGAGCGCGCCGCCGATGTGGTCAGCGCCGGGGACATCGTCCATGTCCGCCCCATCGCCTCCGGGACCTGGCACCTGGCCAACGTGCCGGAGCCGGAGGGCTCCCTGGTCGCCGTCGATCCGAAGAACGGGGGCATCTCCGCGCTGGCGGCCGGCTTCGACTTCCGTCAGAGCCATTTCAACCGCGTCATCCAGTCCCAGCGCCAGCCGGGCTCCGCGTTCAAGCCGTTCATCTATTCGGCGGCGCTGGATCGCGGCTACACCGCCGCCAGCATCGTCAACGACGCGCCGGTGGTGCTGGAGGATTCGGCACTGGAAGGGGTCTGGCGGCCGGAGAACTACAGCGGCCGCTTCTTCGGCCCCACCCGTCTGCGCACCGGCCTGGTCCATTCGCGCAACCTGGTCTCCATCCGGCTGCTGCGCTCCATCGGCATCGGCTACGCCGTCGGCTATGCGCAGCTGTTCGGCTTCGACGGCGAACGCCTGCCCCGGGACCTCACCCTGGCCCTGGGAAGCGGTGCCATCACCCCGCTGGAGCTGGCCACGGGCTATGCCGTCTTCGCCAACGGCGGCTACCGGATCCACCCCCATTTCATCGACCGCGTAACGGATCGCGACGGCCAGCTCCTGGAGGTGGCCAACCCGGTGCAGGTCTGCCCCGAATGCCGGGAGGCCGCCGAGGAGGAGGAGCGGCTGCTCGAGGAGCTGCAGATGAACGGCGAGGACCTCGCCGATCTCGGCGGCATCATCGGCCGCATCGGCCTCCCGGATCTGCCGATCCCGGAGCCGGAGCCGGTGCGCATCGCCGAGCGGGCCATCCCGGCGGACAACGCCTACCTCATCGACTCCATGCTGCGCGACGTGGTGAACCAGGGAACCGGACGCGCCGCCCTGAGCCTGGGTCGCGGCGATCTGGCCGGCAAGACCGGCACGACCAACCAGCAGGTCGACGCCTGGTTCGCCGGCTACAACCAGTCCCAGGTCGCCGTGGCCTGGATGGGCCACGACACCCCCGCCTCGCTGGGGAATCGCGAGACCGGCGCGCGGGCGGCCCTGCCCATGTGGATCGAATACATGCGCCACGCCCTGGACGGGGTGGAAGAGAAGGAACGGGAGCGCCCGCCGGGCATGGTCTCCGTGCGCATCGATCCGGAGACCGGGCGCCTTGCCGGCAGCCAGCACCCCGACGCCATCTTCGAGACCTTCCGCGCCGGCCGGACGCCGCCGCCGGTGGAGGGCAGCCACCGCCGGCGCGGCGGCGACAACGGCAACGGCGACGTCACCGGCGACCTCTTCTGACATGCGCTACAGCCATACCAAGAAGGGGCAGGTCATGCGCCTGCGCCTGGCGCAGGAGGCGGCCCGTCTCATCGACGAGCACGGCCTGCGCGACTACCACCACGCCAAGCGCAAGGCGGCCGAACACCTCGGCGCGCCGGAGACCCACCACCTGCCGAGCAACGCCGAGGTGGAAGAGGCCCTGGCCGAACACCATCGCCTGTTCATGGGGGAACGCCATCCGGTCGCCCTGGCGCGGCTGCGCCGCACCGCCCTGGACGCCATGGCACTGCTGGAGGGGTTTCAGCCGCGACTGGTCGGCCCGGTGCTGTCCGGGACCGCCGGGGAGAACACGGCGATCACCCTGCACGTCTTCAGCGACACGCCCGAAGCACTCGTCTTCCGACTGCTGGACCACCACCTCCCCTTCACCGAGGGCGAGGTACGGCTGAACAGCGGCCGCCACGGGGAGCGGCGCGAGATCACCCTGCCGACCTTCGGCTTCTTCGCCGGCGAGGCGGAGATCGAGCTGGTGGTCTTCCCGCTCAAGGGCTTGCGCCAGCCCCCGGCAAGCCCGGTGGACGGCCGCCCCATGGAGCGGGCAACGCCGGAAGAGGTGGCCCTACTCCTGTAGACCGCCCGGGCATGAACCCACCCGGCCCCCACCCAACACGGGGCGGGGGCCTTACCGCGATGCGCCTTTGACCTCGTCGCCCCGCGGGGGTCGACGACGCCTGCACTACATGCCGTACTTCTGACGGAACTTGTCGACGCGCCCGGCGGTATCCACCAGCTTCTGCTTGCCGGTATAGAAGGGGTGGCACTGGGAGCAGACGTCGACGTGCATGTCCTCGCTGGCCGTCGAGCGCGTCTCGAAGGTCGCGCCGCAGCTGCAATTGACAGTGATCGGCTGATAGTTGGGATGGATACCCTGCTTCATGGTCTTGACCTCGTACTGTTAGCCGGCGAATTCTAAGGCATTGGCCGCCGCCGGGCAAGGCGCCGCCGACGGCTAGCGCTTCATGGATTCAAAGAACTGATCGTTGGTCTTGGTGGCCTTGAGCTTGTCGTGGAGGAACTCCATGGCCGCCACCTCGTCCATGGGATTCAGCAGCTTGCGCAGGATCCACATCTTCTGCAGCTCGTCCGGCGAGGTCAGCATCTCCTCGCGGCGGGTGCCGGAGCGGTTGATGTTGATGGCCGGGAAGATGCGCTTCTCGGAGATGCGCCGGTCCAGGTGGACCTCCATGTTGCCGGTACCCTTGAACTCCTCGTAGATCACCTCGTCCATGCGCGAG
>CAZGJO010000196.1:0-3369 GCA_964525685.1 uncultured Ectothiorhodospiraceae bacterium
TGAACTCGCCGTTGCGCTTGATGAACTCCTTGGTGCCGTCCAGCGGATCCACCAGGAAGAAGGGCTCCCAGCCCTGGCGCCGGGCCGGCGGCACGTCGCTGCCCTCTTCCGAGAGGACGGGGACGTTGGGGAAGGCGTTCTGCAGGCCCTCGACGATGACCTGGTGGGCGGCCTCGTCGGCGGCGGTAAGCGGCGATTCGTCGTCCTTGTACTGGACGTCGGCGCTCCCCTGCTCGTAGATGCGCATGATGGCATCGCCGGCGCGACGGGCGATGGTTTCCAGAGTATCGAGCGTCTGTGACATACTCCCCTCGTCTGCGGTTTCGGTGACTGGCCGCAGTGTACCAGCAACACCCGTTTTCATCCGCCCCGGACCCGACCGCCCATGCCGCCGACTTCCGCACCGAACCGCGACCGCCTCGCCGTGCTCATCGCCTACACCGGCGAGGGCGGGGTGGAGAAGATGATGAACAACCTGCTGCGCGGGCTGGTGGATGCGGGGGTTGCGGTGGATCTCCTGCTGCTCAAGGCGCGCGGCGAGCATGTGGCCGGGATCCCCGAGGGGGTGAACGTCGTCGACCTGAATGTGCGCACCAGTCTGCAGGCGCTGCCGGCGCTGGTCTGGTATCTGCGCCACGTCCGCCCGCGCACGCTGCTGGCCGCCAAGGACCGCGCCGGCCGCGTGGCGGTGCGGGCGCGCAGGCTGGCGCGCACCGAGACGCGCCTGGTGCTGCGCCTGGGGATGCACCTCTCCGGCTCGCTGGCCGGGAAGGGGCCGTTCGCCCGTTGGCTGCGCTACACGCCGGTGCGCCGCCTCTATCCGCGCATCGACGCCTTCATCACCGTGGCCGGGCCGGTGGCCGACGACATTGCCGCCATCGGCCGCCTGCCGCGGGAACGCTTCACGGTGATCCCGAACCCCACCGTGGCGCCGGAGCTGCCCCGGCTCGCGGCCACCCCTCCCGACCACCCGTGGCTGCACCCCGCGCGCGACGGCGAGCGACCGCCGGTGATCCTGGGGGCCGGCCGTTTCAAGCACCAGAAGGATTTCGCCACCCTGCTGCGCGCCTTCGCCCGGCTGACCGAACAGCGCGACGCCCGCCTCCTCCTCCTCGGCGACGGCCCCGACCGTGACGCCCTGGAGGCGCTGGCCGCCGAACTCGGCCTCACCGACCGGGTCGACTTCCCCGGTTTCCAGAGCAACCCCGCCGCCTGGATGGCCGCCGCCGACCTGTTCGTCCTCTCGTCCCGCTACGAGGGCGCCCCCAACGTGCTGGTCGAGGCCCTGGCCTGCGGCACCCCCGTGGTCGCCACCGACTGCCCCAGCGGCCCCCGCGACATCCTCGACGGCGGCCGCCACGGCCCCCTCGTCCCCGTGGGCGATGCCACGGCCATGGCCGACGCCATGGCGGCCACCCTCGACGCCCCCCGCCCCGCCGACGAGCTACAGGCGGCGGTCGCCGACTACACCATCCCGGTGGCCACGCAGCGGTATCTTGAGGTCCTCTTCCCGGGCTGATACGGCCCCAAGGAACCCGGCCTCCCGACCCCAGGCGTTTTGCCGGGCGCGCGGGTGGTGGGTGCGCCGGCAGGGGGCGTCAGCGGCCCTGGATGGCCGCTGTCGAGCCCACACGGACGTGTTCACGGCGTCCCCCGGCCGGCGCACCCACCACCCGCGCGCCCGGCAAAACGCCATCTCCCCACTCGACCAGCAAACCGGTACAATCCCCGCATGCTCATTTCGTACCAGAAGAACTTCCTCTTCGTGCACATCGCCAAGACCGGCGGCACCAGCGTGCGCGCCGCCCTGCGCCGCTACCGCTGGGGCGGCTGGTACAGTGTGCCGCTGTGGCTGGCCAGCCAGGTGAGCCAGTTCACCCGGCCGCGCCACAAGCTCGGCCTGAAGTTCCCGCGCCACGCCAAGGCCATCGCCGCCCACGAGATGCTGCCGACGCCGGTCTACGACGGGCTGTTCAAGTTCGCCATCGTGCGCAATCCGTGGGACCTGCAGGTGAGCTCCTTCCACCACATCCGTCGGGAGAAGCCGGAGGTGGTGGAAGGCGTGAAGACCTTCGAGGACTTCCTCAAGCTGAAGTTCGATCCGGAACGCCCCTACGACTACATGCTCGACACCTCCGCCGAGCTGCAGCACGAATACCTGGTGAACCTGCGCGGCGAGATCATCGTCGACTTCATCGGTCGCTACGAGCGCCTGCAGGCCGACTTCAACACCATCTGCGAGCGCATCGGCATCACCCCGTTCGACCTGCCCCACCTGCGCAAGGCCACCGAGCGGGACGATTATCGGCGCTACTACACCGACGAGCTGGTGGAGCTGGTGGGCGACCACTATCAGCGTGACTGCGAACTGCTCGACTACCGGTTCGAGCCCCCGGCCGACAGCACGAGCCCATGAGCGAGGACCAGCTGGCCCGGCGGCACTTCGACCTGGGTCCGGCCGGGACGCTGACCACCGGTGAGGTCTTCCATCGCTATCCCGGCAAACGCGCGCTGCTCCACGGCGAGCTGGATGGCCGACCCGTGGTGGCCAAGTTCTATCTGCAGCCGCTGGGGCAGGCCTGGGAATGGTTTCGCGGCGTGCGCGGTGTGCGGGCGCTGCACCGCGCCGGGGTGCCCTCGCCGGCCCTGCGCCATGCGGGGTTCTGCCGGGAGGCGGGGGCGTGGCTCACGGTCATCGACCATCTGGCGGCGGACGAGCCGTGGCCGCCGTCGGAAGCGGCGCTCGAAGCGGCCAATCGCCGCCTGGTGGAGACGCTGGCGCACCATCACGAGGTCGGGATCGTGCAGAACGATCTCAACTGGCAGAACTTCATTCCGAACGACGGCGTGCTCCACGCCATCGATGGCGATCGCGTGCGGGGGTACGGCCGTTCGCTGGGGAGACGACGCTCGCTGCGGCATCTCGGGCGGCTCTATGCCGGCAAGGCCAAGCTGCCGGAATCCTGGGTGCGGGCCGGTCTGGCGCACTATGCCCGAGTGCGGGGGTGGACCCTGTCCCCGGCCACCGAAAGCGCCTTCGTGCACCGTGTCCAGCGTGACCGGCGTCGGCATGCCGAACGGGTGGCACGACGCGCCTGCCGCGGCTGGAAACACTACCCCAGACGGCGCCACGCGGGGGTGACCACCATCCACGACCGGCGCCGTCTGGCCTCCGAACAGTTGCCCGAACTGCTCACGGCAACCGCCACCGTGGCGCCGGACGCGGATCACGGCGAGCTGACGCTCGATGGCCGGGAGCTCCAGTGGTTACGGCTGCCCCACGGCCAGAGACCCGGCCCGGGGCGCCACCGGCCGGCCCTGCGGATCTGGCGTCATGCGCTCACGGCCTCCCGCATCGGTCTTCTCATG
>CAZGJO010000196.1:3379-4013 GCA_964525685.1 uncultured Ectothiorhodospiraceae bacterium
TGCCGCAGCGCGTGGCCTTGATCCTGTCCGATGGCGGGGGAGATGCCCCGCGGGCCGCTCTGTTCATCCAGGAGCCGCCGCGCGGCACGCCCCTCCCGGAACAGCTGACAGGGCCCGGCTCCGGAGAGGCCCTCGACGCACTGCGCCGGCTCATGGTCACCCTCCATGCCAGCCGCATCACCCTGACCGCGGCCGATCCGGCGGCCTTTGTCTGGGACGGTGAACGACTGATTCTCCGGGATCCCCGCCTGATCCGCTGCCACTCCCTCACCCTGCCCGGCTTTCGACATCGCTGGGCGGATTTCCAGCAGCGACTGGAAAATGAACTGTCGGCGCTGCTGCCCGGGGCTCGGCTTGACCCCGCCCCGGACGCGGGGTAACTTGACCGCCGGAAGGCAGACTCCATACACCACGGGGAACGGGCGGCTGATTCCATGGATATTCTGAGCATCATCGGCCTGGCAATGGCCTCGGTGGCCGTGTTCGGCGGCGCCATCGCCAAGGGCAGCGGCATCGCCGCACTGTGGGACATCGCCGCCTTCACCATCGTCATCATCGGCACCTTCGCCGCCGGGTTCATCCAGACGCAGCTGAAGAACTTCCTGCACGCCCTGAGCATGCTGCGCTGGTTCCT
>CAZGJO010000197.1:0-490 GCA_964525685.1 uncultured Ectothiorhodospiraceae bacterium
CGGTACAGCCGGCAACCCGTTCTTCCAGGGCCGTCCAGTCCAGGGAGGCGACATCATCGGCCGCCGACCGTGGCGCGGACGTGTCCTCGGCCATGGCCGCCACCGGCTCGACCGGCTGCGGTGCCGGGGGCGTGGCTGCGGCTTCCGAGGGTGCGGCGGCCTCCGAAGGTGTGGCGGCGGGTGCCGCCGCCTCCGGCGGCCCGGCATCCGGGGCGCCGGCCTCCCCTGCGGCGACCTCGCGGCGCACCCACGGGGTGACGCCGAGTTCCGCCAGATAGCGTCGCCGGCGCGCCTCTTCCATGGCCGGCTAGACGTCCCCGGCCTGGGGATGGGCGCGGTCCACCGGCGCCAGGATCTTGTTCAGGGCGTTGACGTAGGCCTGCGCCGAGGCGATGACGATGTCGGTGTCGGCCCCCTGACCATTGACGATCCGCCCGCCCAGCTCCAGCCGCACGGTGACCTCGCCCTGGGCATCGGTGCCGGAGGTGAT
>CAZGJO010000197.1:500-4006 GCA_964525685.1 uncultured Ectothiorhodospiraceae bacterium
AGCTGGGTGCCGCTCTCCATGATCAACTCGATGGCGGAGAAGGTGGCATCCACCGCCCCGCTGCCCTCGGCCTCGGCGCGGCGCTCCTCGCCGTCCACTGTCAGCGCCACCCGGGCCCGCGGCGTCTCGCCGGTCTCGGAGCAGACATGCACGGTGGCCAGCTGAACGCGCTCGTTCTCGGCCTCGATGCCCGCCTCGGTGACCAGCGTCTGCAGGTCCTCGTCGAAGATCTCGTGCTTCTTGTCGGCGAGTTCCTTGAACTTGGCGAAGGCGTCGTTGAGGATCGCCTCCGATTCGAACTCGATGCCGATCTCCGCCAGCCGCGACTTGAAGGCGTTGCGACCGGAGTGCTTGCCGAGCACCATGCGGTTGGTGTTCCAGCCGACATCCTCGGCGCGCATGATCTCGTAGGTCTCGCGGTGCTTGAGCACGCCGTCCTGGTGGATCCCCGACTCGTGGGCGAAGGCATTGGCGCCGACGATGGCCTTGTTCGGCTGCGGCTGGAAGCCGGTCACCGAGGCCACCAGCTTCGAGCTCGGCACGATCTGGGTGGTGTCGATGCGGGTGTCGCACGGGAAGTAGTCCTGGCGCGTGCGCAGCGCCATGACCACCTCTTCCAGCGCGGCGTTGCCGGCCCGCTCACCGAGGCCGTTGATGGTGCACTCCACCTGGCGAGCGCCGTTGCTCACCGCCGCCAGGGAGTTGGCCACGGCCAGCCCGAGATCGTTGTGGCAGTGGGACGAGAAGACCGCCCGGTCGGCGTTGGGCACGTTGTCCCGGATATCGCGGATCAGCCCGCCGAACTGCTCCGGCACGCTGTAGCCGACGGTGTCGGGGATGTTGATGGTGGAGGCCCCGGCGTCGATGGCCGCCTCGATGATCCGGTAGAGGAAGGCCGGCTCGGAGCGACCCGCGTCCTCGGCGGAGAACTCGACATCATCGACGTACTGGCGCGCCTTCTTCACCGCGGCCACGGCGCGCTCGACGACCTCGTCCGGGGTCATGCGCAGCTTCATCTCCATGTGGATGGGCGAGGTGGCGATGAAGGTGTGGATCCGCGCCGAGGTGGTGCCCTGGAGCGCCGCGCCGGCCCGCTCGATGTCGTGGTCGATGGCGCGGGCGAGGCCGCAGACGGTGCTCTCGTGGACGCTGTCGGCCACCGCCTTGACCGCCTCGAAGTCGCCCTCGCTGGCCGCCGGGAAGCCGGCCTCGATGACGTCCACCCGCAGCCGTTCCAGCTGCTTGGCGATGCGCACCTTTTCCTCGCGCGTCATGGACGCGCCGGGGCTCTGCTCGCCGTCGCGCAGGGTGGTGTCGAAGATGATCAGGCGGTCCTGCTGGTTCTGTTCACTCATGCTGGTCTCCGGAAATCTGGCACCATGGTAACCAAGCCGCTCGGGATGACCAACGCAGTGTCGCTGCGGTTCATGGTCCCCCCTTTCGGCCGGTTCCGGCCATCCGCGGATTTAGACTGAGTATAAACACGCCCGAAGGCCTCCCGCAATACCTGACCTTTTCACTCGGTTCCCCAGACGGTCAGGGTCAATCGACGTGAATGGGCGCGGGTCCGGTGCTCCCAGAGGAAGACCCCCTGCCAGGTACCGAGCACCGGCCGGCCGTCGCTCACCGGCAGCGTCACCCCGGCATCGGTGAGCACCGTGCGGATGTGGGCCGACATGTCGTCCGGCCCCTCCATGGCGTGTTCATGGGCCGGGTCCCCGTCGGGCGCGGCGGCGGCCATGTAGCGTTCCATGTCCCGCCGCACGCTGGGATCGGCGTTCTCGGTGATGGTCAGGGAGGCACTGGTGTGCTGGCAAAAGACCTGACAGAGGCCGGTGCGTATCCCGCTGTCGCGGACCGCAGTGACCACCCGATCGGTGATCTCGACCATCCCGCGCCCCGGTGTGTCGAGGGTCCAGTGTTGCTGTTCGAGTTTCATTGCGGCCGTCTCCTCGGGAAAGTCACCGCCACCCTTCATTCCCGGTGGCGCCGGGCCCGTTCGGCACGGCGCCGACGCAGCGAGAAGAGCGTCTCCACCGGGCCGCTGATGGCATACAGCAGGGCGATGGCGAAGAGAACCGGGGGCGGATCCAGCGCCACCAGCACGAAGGCCAGCACCACCACGAGCAGGGCGACGAACGGCACTCGCCCCTTCACGTCCACATCCTTGAAGCTGCGGTAGCGCAGGTTGGATACCATCAGCACGCCGCCCAGCACGGTCAGCACCGCCGCCGGCAGCCACAGGGTCTCCCCGGCGATGTCGTAGGACCAGCCGGCCCAGACCAGCCCGGCCAGCAGGGCCGATGCCGCCGGGCTCGCCAGCCCCTGGAAGAAGCGCTGGTCCGACTTGGCGACCTGGGTGTTGAAACGCGCCAGACGCAGGGCCGCCCCCGCCGTGAAGAGGAAGGCCACCAGCCAGCCGACCTGACCAAGCCCCTGCAGCGCCCACTGGTGGACCACCAGGGCCGGTGCCAGACCGAAGGAGACCAGGTCGGCCAGGCTGTCGTACTGGGTGCCGAACTCCGACTGGGTGTTGGTGAGCCGGGCCACCCGTCCATCCACGCCGTCGAGGACCATGGCCACGAAGATCGCCGCGGCGGCATGGCCAAAGGCGCCCTCCATGGCACTGATGATGGCAAAGAACCCGGCGAACAGTGCCGCCGTGGTAAAGAGGTTCGGCAGCAGGTAGATACCGCGCCGCCGGCTGGTGGGTTCCTCGTTCAACGGACCGGATACCCTCTCGCTGCGGGCCGGGGCGCGACGCCCCGAACCTCGCGTCTCAGTTCTTCGACTTGTCGACGATCTTGTTGGCGGCGATCCACGGCATCATGGAGCGCAGGCGCTCGCCGACCTCCTCGATCTCGTGCTCCGCACCGAGACGCCGTTTGGCCTTGAGCGTCGGCGCCTTGACCTGGTTCTCGGCCATCCATTCGCGAGCGAACTCGCCGTTCTGGATCTCGGCCAGGATCTCGCGCATCTCCTCCTTGGTCTCCTCGGTGACCACGCGCGGGCCGCGGGTCAGGTCGCCGTACTCGGCAGTGTTGGAGATGGAGTAGCGCATGTTGGCGATGCCGCCCTCGTACATCAGGTCGACGATGAGCTTCAGCTCGTGGAGGCACTCGAAGTAGGCCATCTCCGGGGCGTAGCCGGCCTCGACCAGGGTCTCGAAACCGGCCTGGACCAGCGCGGTGGCGCCGCCGCAGAGCACCGCCTGTTCACCGAACAGGTCGGTCTCGGTCTCTTCGCGGAAGGTGGTCTCGATGATCCCGGCGCGGCCGCCGCCGTTGGCGGAGGCGTAGGCCAGCGCGATGTCACGGGCCTTGCCGGAGGCGTCCTGCTCGATGGCGATGAGCGACGGCACGCCGCCGCCCTGGGTGTAGGTGGAGCGCACCAGGTGGCCCGGCCCCTTGGGCGCGACCATGATCACGTCCAGATCGGCGCGCGGCTCGATCTGACCGAAGTGGACGTTGAAGCCGTGGGCGAAGGCCAGCGCCGCGCCCTGGCGG
>CAZGJO010000198.1:0-3990 GCA_964525685.1 uncultured Ectothiorhodospiraceae bacterium
CCCCGGGGACCGGCCCCCCACCCCCGGGCCGGCGCGTCGGAAACGCAGCGCGTGTTACGGGAACAGGGCTGCGTAGCGGCGGGCGGCGGCGGCGATGTCCGGCTGACCGAAGACGCCGTCGATGACCGCCAGTGCCGCAGCGCCGGCCTCGATGAGTTGGCCGCCATTCTCCGGGGTGATCCCGCCGATGGCAACCGCCGGTACCGGCAGCTCGTGGCGCGCCCGGTGCAGCAGCGCCGGGTCGGCGGGCGGGTTGTCCGGCTTGGTGCGCGAAGGGAAGAAGCGGCCGAAGGCGACGTAGTCGGCGCCGGCGGCCACCGCCGCCTCGGCGCGGGCGAAGTCGGCGTAGCAGGAGGCGCCCATCGGACCGGCGATCCGGGCGCGCGCCTCGGCCAGGGCCGGGTCGTCGACCCCGAGGTGGACGCCAGCGCCGACCCGTTCGGCCAGCTCGATGTCGTCGTTGACGATGAACACCGCGCCGCGTCGGTCGCAGAGCTGCGCCAGAGCCGCCGCCTCGGCGTGGCGTCGGTCGGTGTCGGTGGACTTGTCTCGGTACTGGACGATCCGGGCGCCGCCATCAAGGGCCGCCGCCACCCGTGCCGCGAGGACCTCGGGGCCGTCACGGCGGTCGTCGGTGATGGCGTAGAGCCCGACGAACTCAGTCGCGGTCGTCATCCTCGTCATCGTCCAGTTCGGCCCAGAAAAGCCGGTAGGGAATGTGCTGGCCGAGGCCGGGGCGGTAACCCTGGGCGATCGCCTCCTGGACATACTCCTGGGCCTCGGCGACGGCGGCCTGCAACTCGCTGCCCTGGGCGATCAGCCCGGCGATGGCCGAGGCCAGGGTGCAGCCGGAGCCGTGGTAACTCTCCGGCCGGCGCGGCCAGTTCCAGCGCTGCAGCAGGCGGCTGTTGGCGAACAGGCTGTTGGTGATCTCGGCGGTCGGCTCGTCGGCGCCGGTGACCAGCACCGCCTCGCAGCCCTCGGCGAGCAGCTCCTGGGCGCAGGCGTCGAGGGTGTCGGCCTCCCGCGCCAGGGCGCGCGCCTCCGGGGCGTTGGGGGTCAGCAGGGTGGTCAGCGGCAGGATCAGCGAGCGCAGGGCGTCGGGGACATCGTCTTCGGCCAGGGCGCCACCACCGCCGGCGAACAGCACCGGGTCGGTGACCACCGGGATGTCGGGGTAGTCGTGGAGGATGGTGTGGATCGCCTCGATGTTGGCGAGGCTGCCGAGCATGCCGAGCTTGAAGCAGGCCACCGGCATGTCCTCCAGCACCGCCCGTGCCTGGGAGATCACCCAGTCGGCCTCGACCGGCTGAAAGTCCTGCACATCGCGGGTATCCTGCACCGTCAGGGCGGTGATCACCGGCGCCACCTGGGCGCCCATGGAGGCGAGCGCCTCGGTGTCGGCGGTCATGCCGGCGCCGCCGGACGGGTCGTTGCCGGCGAAGACCATTACCACGGGGACGGGATCGTTTTCGGGCGTCATGGGTCTGTTCTCGGCCGGTGAGTGCCCCAGCAGTCTAACATGAGCGACGGCCCCACGCGGAGCGGGTCGCATTGGCCCGCCGTGTGCCGCCCTGCGCTGCAAGAGTCGGGGTTCAGAGGCGGCCGGCCTGGCGCGCGATGAAGGCGGTCTTCGCCGACTGCTCCAGCGAGCAGGTCCACTTGTACGCCTTGTCCAGAACCTCGCCCCAGGCGTAGACCCCGTGGCCACGGACCACCGTGATCGGGTATTCGGCCAGGGTGGCTGCGACCCGTTCAGGGGCCTCGGCCAGATAGTCGGCGTGGGGGATGGTCAGCACCGGCACCCGGGGGAAGTAGTACTGGCCCTCGAAGTCGGCCGGCAGGAAGTCGCGGCCGTCGAGGGTCAGGGCGACGGTGTGGGGGCCGTGGCTGTGGAGCACCGCCCGGGCCGCCGGGTTGTGGCGGTAGACCGCGAGGTGCAGCGCACCGTCCAGTGATGCGCCGGCGGCGGGCGGACCGTCCAGCGGGCAGGCCACCAGCCGGTCGCGGGTCAGGGTGTCAGCGCAGGCGCCAGTGGGGGTCACCCAGACGGTATCGCCGTCACGCACCGAGGCGTTGCCGCTGTGGGAGTCGTTGATGCCGTACTGGCGCAGCCAGCGGTAGTGGTCGAGCAGTTGATCGCGAATGTCCATCGGCCCAGATTACCCGCTGGCGGGGAGGGCGGCCAGGGGTGTACAGGCGGGTGGCATCTGGAGATAATGCAAACAATTCTCATTTCGTGAAAGAGGTCGAGTGACTATGGATTCGGTGGACGGCGGAGACGGCTGGCTGGGGCCGCTGCAGTGGCTGCTGGCCAACGGCGGCGTGGTGGTGGCGATCCTGCTGGTGATGTCGGTGGTGGCGCTGGCGGTGATCCTGCTCAAGCTGTGGCAGTTCTGGCAGCTGCGGATCGGCAACTGGCGGCCGCTGGACCGGGCCGAGGCGCACTGGCGCGCCCGGCGGCGGGACGAGGCGCTGGCCGAGCTGGCGGCCAGCCGCCACCCCGCCGCCGAAGTTCTGGCGGTGGCGCTGCGCGGTCGGGCGCGCGGGGTCGACGGCGCCACCCTGCGTGAGGAGATCCAGCGGCTGGCTGCCGAGCGGCTGGAGGTGTTGCGCGGTCAGCTGCGGGTGCTTGAGGTGATCGGCGCCCTGAGCCCGCTGCTCGGTCTGCTCGGCACTGTGATCGGCATGATCCGCGCCTTCCAGGAGCTGGAGGCGGCCGGCAGCCAGGTCGATCCGGCGCTGCTCTCCGGTGGCATCTGGGAGGCGTTGTTGACCACGGCAGCGGGGCTGGCGGTGGCGATCCCGGTGGTGGCGATCCTCAGCCTGCTGGAGCGCACCGTGGAGCGGGTTGGCCACGGCACGGAGGATCGGGTGACCCGGGTCTTCACCGACGAGCTGCGCGCGGACCTCGACCAGCGGGACAGCGACGGCGATGCGACTTGAGGCACTGCGTCAGCGGCCGCGTCGGCGGCTGATCAGCCTGACGCCGCTGATCGACGTGGTCTTCATCCTGCTGGTCTTCTTCATGCTCGCCTCGAGCTTCTCGCAGTGGCGGGTGGTCGACCTGACCGTGGGCGGGAACGGCGGTGAGGCGGACGATCGGCAGGTGGAGCGGGTGCTGCTCGATGCCGACGGTCCGGTCTGGGGGGGCGAGGTCCGCACGCCCGAGGCGCTGGTGGACGCGCTGGAACGGCGGCGTCCCGACGCCATCCAGGTGCGGGTGGCCGACGGGGTGGCCCTGCAGAGGGCCGTGGATCTCGTGGAGGCCCTGCGCGCGGTGGACGGTGCGGCGGTCTCCCTGGCCGAGGGGGGGGCGGACTGACCATGCGCCTGACGGCCCGCCAATCCCCTCGGGGCACCCGGGACAACGAGGATCAGCTGATCCCGCTGATCAATGTCGTCTTCCTGCTGTTGATCTTCTTCATGCTCGCCGGCGCGCTGGAGGCGCCCCATCCCGTGGAGGTCGACCCGCCCCGGGCGGAGGAGGCGGCCGACGAGCCGCAGACCGAGCGCACGGTCTACATCGAGGCCGATGGCAACATCGTCGTGATCGACGATGAGGTGGCGCTGGCGGAGCTGGCCGGGGCCGTGGCGGAACGCGGCGGGGACTGGGTGGTCCGGGCCGACGCCGAGGCCGAGGCCACGCGGGTCGTCGCCGTTCTCCGCGCCCTGGCGGAAGGGGGGCTGGAGCGCGTGGAGTTGATTACCCGCGAGAGGGAAGCGGAATGAGGGATGGGACCGGTCAGCTGCGTTCGGTCCATTGGCTTGTTGCGGTGGTGGCGGCCGTGGCCCTCCACCTGCTCGTGGCGGCGAGCCTGAAGCTGGCGCCGCCGGAGCCCGGCACGGTGGACGAGGGGACCGGCGGGCTGGAGATCGGCCTGGCGGCGGCCCCCCGTCCGGAACCCGAGCCGGTTCCCGAGCCGGAGCCCGAACCCGAGCCGGAGCCCGAACCCGAGCCGGAGCCCGAACCCGAGCCGGAGCCCGAAC
>CAZGJO010000199.1:0-3967 GCA_964525685.1 uncultured Ectothiorhodospiraceae bacterium
CCCGGGCGCCGAGGAGGTCCGCTCCGGCGAGGTGAGCATCCACGACGAGCACGTCGCTGACGAGCTGCGCGGTTTCATCATCAACGAGGAGCTGAACCTGCTCGCCGACTGAGGCTCACCTGGGCGTGCTGGCCGAAGTCCCGTCAACCGCACGGGGTCACGAACCCGCCAGCACGCACTGCCGTGGGTGGCTGTTACCAGCTCCGCTCCACGCCGACCATGACCTGCGTGCGTTCATAACCGTAAACTTCCGGCTGACTGCGCTGGTGAATCGCATCCAGCACCGCAAAAGCCTCCCACTCCCTATGCGGCAAGGACCGTTCCACCCGCAACTGTCCCTCCAGCAGGTCGTCCACACGCCGATCCCGCGTCTCGCCATCCACCACCTCCCGCGAGGCGTGACGACTGTACCGGTACCCCAGCTCCCCCTGCAGCCGCCACGCTTCGGCGAGCGACCACCAGCCACGCACCCACACCCCGTGGCGCTGAGGCGAGTGGTCAACGAAGTCGACGCCATCTGACCAGTCCCGCCGCCTGTTCTCCTCCAGGCGATAGCCGAAACGAACCCGGCCACCCAGCAGGTTCCGCTCCAGCGCCGCTCCAAGGCGCAGCTGCCAGCCATCCAGATGCGCGTAAGCCGATGCGGCATCGACATGGCGCAGACGCGTCCGGAACTGCAGTTCGTTCGCCCCCACCCCGCGCCTGGCTTGCCAGCGCAGCCCCAGCGTCTCCCGGTACGCAGCCCCGTCGAGACGATCATGACCGTAAGTAGCCTCATACTCACCACGCCAGTCTGCTCCACGCCAGGATCGCCCCGGGGCAATGCGCAGACCAGTCTGATCGAACCGGCTCTCCCGGCTCTGATGGGTGTACGCGACAAGTCCCAGGTGTCCGCGCCGGCCGACCGGGTAACGCGCCATGGCGAAAAGGTCCAGAAAGGCACTGCCATTCTCCCCGGCAACGGTCTCCCCATCGGCGAGCAATCCGGGGTTGTCGTCATGGCCGCCGGCCAGCGAAAACAGGCCCTGCCCCCGGCGATCACGATCCGCAGCGGTCGCACCGACACCCGCCCCAGTGCGTTCCAGGCCCAGCGTGGCCAGGTGGCGGAGTTCCTCGGAGCCTTCCTCGAGCAGCGCCCGGCGGAAAAAACCGGCGGCACGGTCGGTATGCCGACGCTGTTCGGCGATCAGGCCCAGGTTGTAGAAGGCCACAGCGGCCCAATCGGGGTTATCGGTCAATGACTGAAAGGTGGCCGTGGCCTCGTCGAATCGTTCCAGGCGGAACGCCGTGACACCGAGGTTGTAGCTCAGCTGCGGGGTGTCGAGACCGGCGTTGGCAGCGCGCTGGAACCACGTCCGGGCTCGCCCGTAGTCACCGGTCCGGAAGGCCGCCATGCCCTTTTCAAAGGCCGCAACGGCCCCGTCACCGGCCACCTCCTCGGCGACCGATGCGGGGATCGGGAACATCAGCAGCCCGATCAGGAACAGGAGAAACGGCGCTTCCGGTCTCGGCAATCAGCGTTCCCCGCCGCGCGGCCCTCTCCGCTCTTCACCACCGGGACGGCCCACGGACTCGTCCCGCTCCCAGCCCCGGCGCACCTCGCGGGCATCTTCACGCGCCTCGCGGGACTGCTCGCGGCCGAATTTCCGGCGCTGCTCACGCGCCTCGTTGGCGGTTTCCAGCCCCTCGCGGGAGGCCTCGCGACCCTCCGCCGCCGCCTGTCCGGGGAGCTCGATACGCCCCTCGGAGACCTCGGCCATGGAGCCCTCCATGGGAACCACGTCGATGGTCACCTCGGCCTGCTCGTCGGCCTGGGCCACACCGGCTCCGGCCAGGACAAAGGCCACCAGGGCCCCGGAAATCACGTACGTCTTGCCAGCTGCCATGTCGATCACCTCTCTTCTGCTGTGGATACTACACATTCGGCGAGGGTTCGCCGAAATTCTGCCATCCTCTCACCGGTTCATACCGCGCCCGGGGCGGGAACAGGCCGGCCTCAGGCGATGCCCCGAAGACCACCGACTCCGTTATCACCCGGCCATCGGTGGTCGCCACGCGCAGGGAAACACCGCCATCCCCCGCCTCCAGAACCCGCAAGGGCAGCTCCAGCCAGTTGTCGCCCTCCGCCAGCGCCGTGCGCCAGCGCAGCTCCCGCTCTCCGGGATACCCCCGGAGTTCCATGTGGTCGGGGAGACGCAGAGTCAACTCCGCCTGCGGCAGTTCCGCACTGCTCTGGACCCGCACGGTCACCGTGCGCTCCTCCGCCTCGGCGACGGAAGGCTCCCTCCCCGGCTCGGCGGGGAGCCAGACGCCAATGGCGACTCCGACGGCCAGTCCGGCGGCCAGGGCCCCGCCGAGCCATTGCCGATGGCGACGGCGGCGCGCTTCGCGGGCCCGCGCCAGCACTCGCTGGGTCAGGCCGAAGGGCGGCTCCTCCTCCGCCAGCCCGCGCAGGCTCCGGCGCAGGCCCTCGACGGCCTCGCGATACGCCCGGCAATCGGCACAGTCGGCGGCATGCGCCCACAGCGCCCTGGCGCGCACCTCGTCCAGCCGTCCGTCCAGGGCTTCTTCCAGATTGTCGCGGAATTCTGTGCAGTTCATGGCGTTTCCTCTCCCGTCACCCCTGATCACGCGCGCCGGGGTTGGATGGTTCCATGCCCGTGTCGAGCAACAGCTCCCGAAGCCGGCCGCGTGCGCGATGGAGACGCGATTTCAGCGTGCCGACGGGGGCCTCCAGGATGGTCGTGAGTTCTTCCAGGGTGTAGCCCTCGACATCGTGGAGGACGACGACGGCCCGCTGATCGCTGCTCAGCGCATCCAGTGCCGTCTGGAGCTGCCGGGTGGTCCAGTGGCCGATGGTCCGCTCTTCGGGGCCCCGGTCGTCACCGGTCAAATACTCGACATCGACGGCGGCGCCGTCGGCCGATTCGGCCGGCCGTTCATGCGGCCGACGCGAGCGCCGGCGGACCCGGTCGACATGGAGGTTGTGGAGACTGCGCAGCAGCCAGGGGCGCGGGTCGCGCACCTCCGCCACCTCCCGACGCCGGGGATAGAGGCGGGTCAGCAGCTCCTGGACCAGGTCTTCGGCCTCGTCGGTGGAACCGGTACAGCGGTAGGCGACCCGGTAGAGGGTCGGGACGTGGGGTGCCAGCAACGCCTCGAAGGAATCGCCGGCGGGGCCGGTCAGTCGGTTCTTGAGCCAGGACATACCTCTCTCACGTCCAACGGACGGAAAAGGTTCCCCGGCCCGTTATCAGAAGGCGATCCCCGCCCGCAGGTTGAAGGTCAGCGAGCGGGGGTAGTCTTCCTCGTCGAAGGTGACGTCGTCCAGGGCGTAGCTGATGTCCATGTGGACGGCGGAGAAGAAGCTCAGCCCGGTGGTGACGTAGCTCAGCTCGCTACCGGCCAGGTTGGTGCGATACCCCATGCGAAAGCCGGGGTACCAGCCGGTGCCCGGGGCGCTGGAGACGCTGACCCCGGCCCACTGATACTCCTCGCCGAAGGCGTCCTCGGCGGCGTTGGCCTCCAGATAGCCGGCCACGGCCCACTGGGCGTCCTCGGTGTGGGCCACGCCCTCCAGCCGCAGCTGGCGGGTGTAGACGTAGGCGGGCTCCAGGTCCATGTCATCGGCCAGGTCCGCGGCGGCGTCGCAACGAAGCTTCGCGTCCCCGTCCTTCTCGTCGCAGTCGGCCCCGATCTCGGGGTAGTCGAGACTCGGCTCGTTGAGGTTGACGAGGGTCGCCCCGGCCCGCCACGTCGGCGTCACCCAGAGCGCCCCGACATCCACGCCGATCTCGCTGGTGGCTCGGGGGTCATCGCCGATGACGTCGGAGGCCAGGTCGAAGGTATCGTCATCACCGTCCTCGTGCAGCGGGACAACGGCGTGGTGGAGCTCGCCCTGTATCAACCGGACCTTGGCCCCGGCCAGCAACTGCCCCGCACCGTTGCCGAACAACGGGCGGGCGTA
>CAZGJO010000200.1:0-3947 GCA_964525685.1 uncultured Ectothiorhodospiraceae bacterium
CTGAGACCGCGCTCACGTTGCAGCTCGTGGATCAACTCGGCATGGAGGCCGATGAGACGAATGTCCTCGGTGATCTCGCGCTCCGACTGGAGGTCGCGGTACTCGCTCGCCAGCAGGGTGGAAAGCAGGAGCGCCAGACCGAGGACCGCCAGTGCGCCGATGAGGGTGAGTTGGACCTTGATGCTCACGAAATGGGTGGCCACTGAATTGTTGCAATTCGTATGGTTCACTCTAGCACATGGTGATGACGGCGCATCGTGGCGCGTGACCGCGTAGCGCTGCTCGACGGCCTGGACCGCTACTTCGGCATCCGCCTCCACGACCACCCCGGCGCCGAGACCCTCTGGCAGCGCCTGGCCTGAAAGGGGCCTGAAAAGGGGACAGTCCCCTTTTTGGTCTAAAAGGAGACAGTCCCCTTTTTGGTCGGCGCGCTCTGTTTTGCGAAGATTTTACAGAGTCCGTGTTCCATTTGCCCGGGCCCTGGGGCACCATCGCCGCTTCGATTCTGGCGGCGGGAAAGCACACGGGGAGGGGAGGTGCGGAGAATACGGCGCGGGACGGCGTGGCTGGCCATCGGGCTGCTGTTCGCCCTCCTCGGCGGCGGCGCCCCGGCCCTGGCGGCGGTGGACGCCGACGCCATGGGCGGCTCCCTCAATCTGGTTCCCCACGTGGAGGTCCTGCCCGCCGAGCCGCGCGCCTCGCTGGAGACGGTGCGCGCCGAGCCGGCCGAGGGCTGGCGTCCCGCGGATGCCGATGACGCCCTGAATTTCAACTTCGACACCGCCGCCTGGTGGGTGCGGTTGCGGCTGGAGAACCCCACCGACGGCCCGCTCCAGCGGCTGCTGGAGGTCCCATCGCCGCTGCAGGACTACGTCGACCTGTATGTCGTTCGGGACGGCGAGGTGGTGGCCGGCCACCGGACCGGCAACCGCCGCCCGTTCGACTCCCGGCCGGTGGAAAGCCGCAACTTCGTCTTCCCCATCGAACTGGAAGCGGCGGACGAGGTGACCCTCTACCTGCGCCTCGCCACCCACGATGGCCTGCACGAGGCGGTGCCCCTCAACCTCTGGCGCTACGGCGACTTCCACGAGGCCAGCCAGCGCAGCGCGATGGTCTACGGCCTCTACTACGGCGCCCTGCTGGCGATGCTGATCTACAACGCGCTGATCTTCGGGGCCACCCGGGAGCCGATGTACCTGCACTACGTCTTCTACCTGGGCGCCTTCTTCGTCTGGAACTTCACCTTTCGCGGCTTCGCCCTGCAGTACTGGTGGCCCGACTGGCCGACCCTGAACAGCCAGCTGGTCCCGCTGACCTCCATCGCCATCTACCTCGGGCTGGCGCTGTTCACCACCACCTACCTGAATACCCGGGAGTGGGCGCCGCGGCTGCACCGCGGGATCGTGGTGCTGACCGCCGCCATCCTGGTGCTGATCATCCCCGGCCTGCTGGACCGGTACGCCCTGACATTCGCCCTGATGGTGCCGCTGGCGGTGGTCTTCCTGCTCTACCTGATGGCGGTGGCGGCGGTCCTGTTGCGGCGCGGCTCGCGTCCGGCGCGCTTCTACCTGCTGGCCTGGGCGGTACTGATGGTCGGTGCGGTGATCTACTACCTGCGCCTGGCCGGTCTGGTGCCGGCGACGCTGGTCACCGAGTACGCCCTGCAGATCGGCTCCGCGCTCGAATTCCTGCTGCTGGCGCTGGGGCTGGCGGACAAGATCAACACCCTCAAGGCGGAGAAGCTGGCGGCCGAGCACCGGGTGGTCGAGCATCAGCGCGACTATGCCGTGCGTCTGGAGCGGACCGTGGACGAGCGCACCGCCGAACTGCGCGACGCCAACCAGCGGCTGGCCGAGATGGCCGTCACCGACGAACTCACCGGACTCCACAACCGGCGCCATTTCAATACCGAATTCGCGCGCGCCGTGGGGAGCGCTCGGCGCGACGGTTCGATCCTGGCGTTCTGCATGCTCGACGTCGACGAGTTCAAGGCCTACAACGACCACTACGGCCACGAGGCGGGCGACCGTGTTCTGCAGACCATCGCCGAGGTGCTCCGCTCGCGGCTGCGGCGGCCCGGTGATCGGATCTTCCGCATGGGCGGCGAAGAGTTCGGGCTCCTGCTGCAGGTCGAGGATTGCGCCGCCGCCGGTGACTTCCTGGAGGAGGTGCGCCAGGCCATCGAGGAGCGGGCCCTGCCCCACGAGAACAGCCGCAACGGCCGCGTGACCGCCTCGTTCGGGCTCTACTGTCGAGAACCCGATGCCGAACTGCCGTCGGAGACGGTCGTCTACCAGCGGGCCGACGAGGCGCTGTACCGCGCCAAGAACGAGGGGCGCAACCGCGTGGTGTGCTGGCAACCGGCGGGCTGAAGAAAAGGGGACAGTCCCCTTTTTCTGGGATAGTCCCCATGGGTGGCGCGGATGGAGATGGGCGTCTACGCTCATTTTGGAACAAGTCCAAAAAGGAGTGTGAGATGAACGACAAGACCGCCGCCCCCAGCGGCCAGTGCCCGGTCATGCATGGCGCCGTGACCACCGCCGGTACCTCGAACATGGATTGGTGGCCCAAGGCCCTCAATCTGGAGATCCTCCACCAGCACGACCACAAGCCCAACCCCATGGGCCCCGACTTCGACTACCGGGAAGAGGTGAAGAAGCTCGACGTCGACGCGCTCAAGCGCGACCTCCACGCCCTGATGACCGACAGCCAGGAGTGGTGGCCCGCCGACTGGGGCCACTACGGCGGTCTGATGATCCGCATGACCTGGCACGCCGCCGGCACCTACCGCGTCGCCGACGGCCGCGGCGGCGCCGGTACCGGTAACCAGCGCTTCGCCCCGATCAACTCCTGGCCCGACAACGCCAACCTCGACAAGGCGCGCCGGCTGCTCTGGCCGATCAAGAAGAAGTACGGCAACCGCCTCAGCTGGGCCGACCTGATCGCCTACGCCGGCACCATCGCCTACGAGTCCATGGGCCTCAAGACCTTCGGCTTCGGCTTCGGCCGCGAGGACATCTGGCACCCCGAACTGGACATCTACTGGGGCTCGGAGAAGGAGTGGCTGGCCCCCAGCGACAACCCCGAGAGCCGCTACTCCGGCGAGCGTGAGCTGGAGAACCCGCTGGCGGCGGTGATGATGGGGCTGATCTACGTCAACCCCGAGGGCGTCGACGGCAACCCCGACCCGCTGCGCACCGCCAAGGATGTGCGCGAGACCTTCGCCCGCATGGCCATGAACGACGAGGAGACCGTGGCCCTGACCGCCGGCGGCCACACCGTCGGCAAGTGCCACGGCAACGGCGACGCCGCGCTGCTCGGTCCGGAGCCGGAGGGCGCGGCCATCGAGGAGCAGGGGCTGGGCTGGAACAACCACACCCGGCGCGGCGTCGGCCGCGACGCCGTCACCAGCGGCCTCGAAGGCGCCTGGACCAAGAACCCGACGCGCTGGGACAACGGCTACTTCCACCTGTTGCTCAACCACGAATGGGAACTGACCAAGAGCCCCGCCGGTGCCTGGCAGTGGGAGCCGGTGGACCTGCCGGAAGACGAGAAACCGGTGGATGTCGAGGACCCGTCGATCCGCCGCAATCCGATGATGACCGACGCCGACATGGCGATGAAGATGGACCCGGATTATCGTCGGATCTCCGAGCGCTTCTACAACGATCCCGACTACTTCTCGGAGGTCTTCGCCCGCGCCTGGTTCAAGCTGACCCACCGCGACATGGGGCCGAAGGCGCGCTACATCGGCCCCGACGTGCCGGAGGAAGACCTGATCTGGCAGGACCCGGTGCCGGCCGGCGCCAGCGACTACGACGTCGGCGGGCTGAAGGCGCGGATCGCCGCCAGTGGCCTCGACGGCGCCGAACTCATCGCCACCGCCTGGGATAGCGCCCGCACCTTCCGCGGCTCCGACATGCGTGGCGGCGCCAACGGCGCGCGCC
>CAZGJO010000201.1:0-3922 GCA_964525685.1 uncultured Ectothiorhodospiraceae bacterium
CGACTCGATCTGGTAGCGGGTGAACAGCGGCACCGAGTCGTCATAGAACTTGATGCGCTTGATGTTGTGCGGCATCACCTGCTCGACGAACTCGCGCGCCTGCTCGTAGATGCGCGGCTCGTCGATGAGGATCTCCTGGATGTCCGAGCGCATGTAGTCACGGATGGCCCGGATGATGATGTTGCTCTCCTGGTAGACCAGGAAGGGCGCCTTGCGCTCGTCCGCCGCCTTGGTGATGGAGGCCCAGAGATTGGTCAGGTAGTCCAGGTCCCACTGGAGCTCCTCCGCTGAACGGCCGACACCGGCCGTGCGGACGATGAGCCCCATGTCCTCGGGGATGGTCAGCTCGCTCATGGCCTGACGGATCTGCGCCCGGTCATCGCCCTCGATGCGGCGCGAGACACCGCCGGCGCGCGGATTGTTCGGCATCAGCACCAGATAGCGGCCGGCGAGGCTGACAAAGGTGGTCAGGGCGGCGCCCTTGGTGCCGCGCTCCTCCTTGTCGACCTGGACCAGGACCTCCTGGCCTTCCTTGAGCGCTTCCTTGATGTTAACGCGGCCGCCCTTGGCCTCGGCCTCGGGGGTGAAGTTCTCGCGGGCGATCTCTTTCAGGGGGAGGAAGCCGTGGCGTTCGGCGCCGTAATCGACGAACGCGGCTTCGAGGCTGGGCTCGACGCGGGTGATGCGTCCCTTGTAGATGTTGGCTTTCTTCTGCTCGCGGCCGGCGGCTTCGATGTCGAGGTCGTAGAGGCGTTGACCGTCCACGAGTGCGACGCGCAACTCTTCGGGCTGAGTTGCGTTGAACAGCATCCTTTTCATGTATTCTGGCTCTCTTCGGCGCTCAACCGCACATGCTGTTGCGGGAGCGCGCGGCCAGCCTGAGTGGCTGCGCTGACGACCGTTGCGGGTCGATTGTCATTGTCAGTTGTTCTGCCACGCGGGCCTGGCCGGGCTCTGCAACACGTGCCACGGCACGGGAGCGCTCAACCGGTATCGCTCGGGAATGGGTCGAGCGAATGAAACCCTTTGTTCGTTGCTTCGGCGGAACGGGGCCAAGGGCCGGGTTCCGCGGATTCGGGGCGGCGGACCGCATCACCGAGTAAGGTGCGGCGGCAATACGGAAACCACTGCACGGGAAGCAATATAACAGGGCGGTGGGGGTGCATCAAATCCCGTGCCAGACTGGTATCATGGCGGGATGAACGAACAGGTCGGCAACAACCCGGGCGTGCAGCACGTCGGCGTCTCCGGCGACGAGGCGGGGCAGCGCATCGACAACTACCTCATGGCCCGGCTCAAAGGCGTCCCGCGCTCGCGGATCTACCGGATCCTGCGCAAGGGCGAGGTGCGCGTGAACAAGGGCCGCGTCGGCCCGAGCTACAAGCTGCGCGCCGGCGACAGCGTGCGCATCCCACCGGTGAAGACCGGCGACGCCGCCCCGGCGCCGCGCGCCTCCGACGGCCTGCGCGAACGGCTCGAGGGCGCCGTGCTGTTCGAGAACGACGGCGTGCTGGTCCTCGACAAGCCCGCCGGCATGGCCGTCCATGGCGGCAGCGGCGTCAACCAGGGCGTCATCGAGAACCTGCGCGCCGTGCGCCCCGACGCCCGCTTCCTGGAACTCGTCCACCGCCTCGATCGCGAGACCTCCGGCTGCCTGCTCATCGCCAAGAAGCGCAGCTGGCTGCGCGCCCTGCACGCCGAACTGCGCGAGGGGCGGGTGGACAAGCGTTACTGGGCGCTGGTCCGGGGCCGCTGGCAGGGCGGGCGCACCAACGCCCCGTTGCAGCGCAACGTCCGCCGCTCCGGCGAGCGCGTGGTGCAGGTCGACCCCGAGGGCCAGGCGGCGCGCACCCGCTTCAGCGCCCTGGAGAACCACCCCGGCGCCACCCTCATGGAAGCCGTGCTCGACACCGGCCGCACCCACCAGGTGCGCGTCCATGCCGCCCACGCCGGCCACCCGCTGGCCGGCGACGACAAGTACGGCGACGACGCCTTCAACCGCGAGTTGCGCCGCCACGGCCTCGAGCGCCTCTTCCTGCACGCCCACCACATCGGCCTGACCCTGCCCGACGGCGGAGAACTGTCGGTGAGCGCGCCGCTGGAGCCGGGGCTGCAGCGGGTCCTGGACAGCCTCAACCGCGAGGACCCCTGAATGGCCCGTTACCGCCTGCTGCTCTTCGACTGGGACGGCACCCTGATGGACTCCGAACAGCGCATCGTCGAGTCCATCCGCGAGGCGTGCGCCGACATCGGCATCGAGGTGCCCAGCGAAGAGCGCGCCCGCGACGTCATCGGCCTCGGTCTGGCCGAGGCCATCCAGCGCCTGCTGCCGGACCTGCCCGAGGCGCGCCACGCCGAACTGGCCGGGCGCTACCGCCACCACTTCCTGGTGGCCAACCAGACGCCGACGCCGCTCTTCCCCGGGGTGAGCGAGATGCTCGCCGCACTGGAAGAGGCCGGTCACCTGCTGGCCGTGGCCACCGGCAAGGGGCGGCGCGGGCTCGACGAGGCCCTGGAGGCCAGCGGCCTGGCCGGGCGTTTTCACGCCACCCGCACGGCCGAAGAGACGCGCTCCAAGCCCCATCCGCAGATGCTCGAGGAACTGCTGGACTTCACCGGCACGGAACCCGGCGACGCGGTCATGGTCGGTGATACCGAATACGACCTGGCCATGGCCCGCAACATCGGCATGCCGGCGGTGGGGGTGAGCTGGGGCGTCCACGAGCGCCCGCGCCTGGAAGCGGAGAAACCGGCCACCATCGTCGACGACCTGCCGACCCTGCACGAATGGCTGCAACAGCGCGAGAACACCTGACAAGGGGGAACCCATGAGCGAACCGCAACGGAACACCGACGCACCGGGCGACTGGGAACGCGACGTCCTCAACCGCCTGGCCTTCGCCAGCCTCAACGAACAGCGTCGCGCCCGGCGCTGGGGGATCTTCTTCAAGGGGCTGTCGTTCGGCTTCGTGCTGCTGGTCTTCTTCTTCGTGGTCCTGCCCGGCGCGGACGTCGGGGTCGACAAGCCCTCCGGCCCGCACGTGGGCGTGGTCAAGGTCGACGGCATCATCAGCGACGAGGGCACGGCCTCCGCCGACGCCGTGGTCGGCGCCCTGCGCGCCGCCATGGAGAACCCGGAGAGCGAGGGCGTTATCCTGCGGGTGAACTCCCCGGGCGGCAGCCCGGTGCAGGCCGGCTACATCTACGACGAGATGGTGCGGCTGCGCGAGGAACACCCGGAAACGCCGCTGCACACGGTGATCACCGACATGGGCGCCTCCGGCGGGTACTACATTGCCGCCGGCGCCGAGAACATCTACGCCAACCGCTCCAGCGTGGTCGGCTCCATCGGCGTCACCCTCAACCCGTTCTCGCCGTCGTCCTTCGGCTTCGACGAGGCCATCGAGAACATGGGCATCGAGCGGCGGCTCATCACCAGCGGCGACAGCAAGGCGCTGCTCGACCCCTTCATGCCGGCGCAGGAGGACCAGGTGGCGCACATGCAGGGGGTCCTGGACGAGATGCACGAGCAGTTCATCACCGCCGTGCGCGAGGGGCGGGGCGATCGCCTGAGCGGTGACGAGGACGACCTTTTCTCAGGGTTGATCTGGACCGGGGAGCGTGGCGTGGAGCTCGGTCTGGTGGATGATCTCGCCTCCACCAGCCAGGTGGCGCGGGATGTCTTCGAGCAGGAGCGGCTGGTGGACTACACCCGTCAGCCGAGTCCGCTGGAGCGCCTTGTCGAGCGGCTGGGCGTGGCGTTGGCGCGGGGGGCCGGGGAGGTCCTCGGGGCGTCGAACTTCGCGCACTGAGTCGTTGCGGCCCGGCGTGTTCCGGGGCCGGGCGGCGCGGATGGAGCCGGGCGGCGCGGATGGGGACGGGGGTCGCGCCCGAAGGGACGCCGTGAATACGTCCGTGTAGG
>CAZGJO010000202.1:0-3896 GCA_964525685.1 uncultured Ectothiorhodospiraceae bacterium
TGTGGGCTCGACGGCCGCATCCCTGCGGCCGACGTCCCCGGGTCGAAGACCCCTCTCCCCCTCCCGGTGCCGCCCGGTCAGACCTCGGCTCGGTGTTCCGCTTCGCTGGGTTCCGGGTTCCATCCGGCCTGGCGCTGGACGGGGGCGACCAGGGCCTCGATGGCCTCGGCCTGCTCGGGGGGGGCGCCGACGGCGGTGAGTGCGTCGTGGGTCGGCGGGCACCCGTGCCAGTGGGGGTGGGCGGTCTCGTCTCCGGCGTCGAGGGTGGCGGCGCGGGCGATGCGGTTGTCGCTCAGCAGCAGACGGACGCCGGCGCCCTCCACCAGGTAGGTGCGGTGGTTGACCTTGATGGCGCCGGGGAGGCGGGGGTTGGCGGCGACGCCGCCCTCGGCCGCTTCGCCGGCCTCTTCGGCGATCTCGCCGGCGGCGGTGTCCATGGCGGTCTGTTCGGCGGCGGTCGGGGTGTCGGGCTGCCAGTCGATGTCCAGGTGGTGGCCCAGGGCCTCGCGCAGGGCGCGGTCCAGCTCGGCCGGTTCGGGGCGCGGGGCGAAGCGGGTCCACGGCGCCATGCCGGCGGCGAGTTCACGGGCGAGCCAGCGGCGGTAACCGGGGGACGGGGCGGCCATCAGGCGGGCGAAACGGCGGGCGGGGAAGCGCCACAGCAGGGCGCTGCCGAAGACCCAGCTGGTGCCGATGGTGGCACTGCCGCTGCCGAGGACCTTGCGGCCGGCACACCAGAGGTCGCGCCCCACCACCTCGGCCGGCACCCCGAAGCGGCGGTGGACCGCCGCCAGCGCCTCCAGAACCCGGGCCTCCCGCTCCCCGCGCCGGCTGCCGCCGCCACCGGGCCAGATCAGGAACAGCGGCTGCTGGTCGCCGTCGACCCAGACGGCGCCGCCGCCCAGGGGTCGGCGCAGCACCGGCGTGCCCGCTTGCCGACAACGCGGGAGGTCCACCGCCGAGGGGGTCTCGGTGGCCCCGAGGCAGACGTGCCCCTGATCGGTCGCCGCCGTGACCAGCAGCGGCAACCCCTCCGTCGGCTGCGCCTCGGCCAGACCGATATAGGCACCGTGCAACGCCTCCGCGGGGAGCGACCCCAGCGCCAGCCAGCGACCCATGGCCTACTCGGAACCGGGCCTACTCGCCGTCGCCGCCGCCATCCTTCGGCTTGTAGAACTTGCTGAAGTAGAAGTCGCGCTGGTCCAGCTCCTGATAGAACCGCACCCGCTCCTGGAAGCCCTCCTCCATGATGCGGATCAGCGCCTCGCCCTGCTCGCCGTCGACGATGTGCATGGCGCCGAGGATGTCCATGCCGCTGCCGTCCTTGTCGAAGACCATGACCCGCTCGGCCAGGGGCTCGGGGAATTCGCAGTGGACGAGGAAGGCGTTGGTGTCGTCGTCGAGGGGGTCCAGCGGCTGGATGACCAGCTTGCCCAGCCACGCCAGGCGGGCCACCTGGTTGAACTGGTTGATATCGAACTTCTTGCCCTTGCGGTACTTGTTCAGCTGGTTCTTGATCTCGCCGACATCGGTAAGTTTCACGGACTTCATCGGGCCTCCCGGGCAGACGGGGCGGCCGGCCCCCGAGGGAGTTTCCGACCGCCTTAATCAGAAATTAGTCTGCGTAGTTAGCCACAGCTTCCAGGGCTTCTTCAATATCTCCGGGAGCGGAACGGATGGACATGAAGCTGTTGCTCCCCATCATGGAGAGGTCCGGGAAGTTCATGGCGATGCGGAACCGTGCCGCCAACGCCTTGACTTCATTGCCGTCCACCAGCATCTCGTAGGGCAGGTGCGGGGTGTGCTTGAGCTCGTCGAAGTCGATGCTCTCCATCACCAGGGCATCGCCCCCCTCTTCCACTTCGGGGCCCAGGGCGACGCCGAACAGCACCTGATTGCGCCGCGGGATGTCGATCCGGTAGACCTGCGCGGTATCGCCGACCCCCGCCGCGAGACCGGCCTCCACCGCCGCCACGGCGGCCTCGTGGCTGTCGTGCTCGGCCAGCTCCCAGGGATCGTCGAAGCGCGGCATGCCGAACATGTAGCGGTAGCGAGCGAGATCGCGCTCACTCTTGCCGTCCTCCGAGCCGAAGGTGCGCTCCCGGCCCAGGGCATCGGCCAGACCCTCGGCGACCCCCTCCAGGTCGCCGATGAGCCGGTAGGCGTGGGCCAGATAGCGCGGATTGGTATAGCTCACCTGGACACCGTCGTCGGTCTCGGTGATCCCGACCCGGTGGGCGGCGGCATAGGCACCGGCATCGGTGCGCGCCACCTCTGCCAGCAGGGCATCGTGGGTGATGGCCAGCACGTGGGCCCGGTCGTGGGGCTGGTACGAGCCCACGATGGAGAAGCCGGCCTCCTCCAGCGACGCCCGGGTGGCCTCCTTCGTCTCGTCGACACCCCCGGCCCCGCCGGAGCCGAGGACGAAGGGGCGCAGTTCGTCGGCCACCGCCGAGGCGGCCGTGATCATCAGACCCACCGCCAGCGCGGCGGCCGGTCCGAAACGGACAGGATTCTGCATGATGGGTTACTCCCGATAGACGGTTGCGCGATGGCGCGGGCGAGGGATGGGAGACCCCGCCCGCGGCGGTGCGATGGCGCTAGAACTTGTAGCCGATGTTGACCCCGAAGGACTCGGCGGAGAGGGCGATTTCCTGGCCGTTGTCATTCGGATCTTGATCGTCGTTCGGTGCCTGATAACTGACCTCCGGGGCGTGCATGTAGTGGAAGCCCAGCTCCCAGCGGTTGTTCAGGTCGTAGGTGCCACCCAGGGTGTAGTGGGTCTCCATCACTGCCGGCAGGATGAGGTTGTTGGCCACTTCGTCATCGCCGAAGGGGGCCTCGGCATAGTTGAAGCCGGCCCGCAGCTGCAGGTCGGGGGTCGCCTGCCAGTTGGCCCCCAGGGCGAAGACGGTCTGGTCGTCCCAGCCCGGGTCCATATCCCTGTCGTTGTCATTGCCCGGACCCTCGACGGTCAGCTCATCCATGGTATCAGACCAGTTGATCCACTTGACCTGCACCGAGACCAGCAGGTCATCCATGGCCTGGTAAGCGGCACCGAGGGCAAGCTGCCGCGGGAGGTCGAGGCCGAGTGAGTACGTACCCGCATCAAACTCGTCGCCCCCTTGCGTGATGTCTCCCTCAATCAACTGATACTCGAGGTCGGAAAACGACTGCTTGGACTTGTACGAGGCACCCAAGGTCAGCTCATCGTTGAGGTCATACAGGACACCCAACGAGAAACCCGTCCCGAAAGAACTCGAAGCCCGTGACAGGTTGAAGTTCTCAACTATCTGATCATTAGTAACATTAACAACCCGCTGCTGGAACGCAACGGACTGATAGCCGATGTTCAGGCTGGCCCCGAGGGTGAGCTGTTCATCGAACTGCCATGCCAAGGTGGGCGCCATCTCCCAGAGCTGGATGTTGCTATATCCATCCCAATACAAATCCCCGCCTTGAGGATTCGCGGCGTCCGGCATCATCAAGGTTTGCCCGTAATCCACCCCCATCCCGGAGGAGCCGTACATCCCGCCGCCGAACCAGAACTCCTCGCTGTCGTCACTGGTCGGGGCGGTCCAGCCGATGGCGGGCACGCCGTAGGTGCCGGCCTCGCTGGTCTCAGCGTCGCCGCCACTACCGCTGAAATCCACCTCGCGGTCGGGATTGAACGACTCCATGGAGAAGTCGGCCCGCTTGCCCACTCGCGCCATGCCGGCAGGGTTGGTCACGGCGGTCATGGCGCTGCCGGGGGCGGCGACGGTGGCGCCGCCCATGCCCTTCTGGTAGGCGCCGACGCCGATGAGCTGGTAGCCGTTGGTGGCCTGGGCGGCCAGCGGCAGGGCCAGGGCGGCGGTGGTGGCCACGGCGATGGCGGCCGGACGGAAGACGTTCGC
>CAZGJO010000203.1:0-3860 GCA_964525685.1 uncultured Ectothiorhodospiraceae bacterium
GCCAGCCGGCTGGCGGCTACGGCGGCGGCGGTGGCACAGGCACCGGTGGTCAGGCCCGTGCGCAGTGCCCGGCTGTCCGGATCAGGCCTCGGGGCCATCCTGTTGCTCGCACGGGTTGGTGGTGGCCGTGATGGTTTCTCGCAGGCGGACCACATCACCGACGATGAGCAGGGCGGGGGACTGGAGTTCGAGGCCGGCGGCGCGCTCTGGCAGGTCGCCGAGGGTGCCGGCGACCACGCGCTGGTCCGGCAGGGTCCCGCGTTCCACCATGGCCGCCGGCGTTTCCGGGGCCGCCCCGGCGGCGATCATCTCGCCGCAGACCTCGGGGAGGGTGTGCAGCCCCATGTAGACCACCACCGTCTGTTGCGGCTGGACCAGCGCGGACCAGTCAAGGTCGGTCTTGCCGGCTCGCCGATGGGCGGTGACGAACTGGCACCGGTAGGCGTGGTCGCGATGGGTCAGCGGGATCCCGGCATAGGCTGCGCAGCCGCTAGCGGCAGAAATGCCGGGAATGATCCGCACGGGCACGCCGGCGGCGGCCAGGGCGGCCGCCTCTTCGCCGCCGCGCCCGAACACCAGCGGATCGCCTCCCTTGAGTCGCACCACATAGCGCCCCTCGCGGGCCAGGGCGACCATCCGTTCGTTGAGAGTCTCCTGGGCACAGCTGTGGCGGGAGCGCGCCTTGCCGACGTAGAAGCGTTCCGTCGCCGGGTCGATCAGCCCCAGGATGGCCTCCGGGATCAGTCGGTCGTGGAGCACCACATCGGCGCTGGTCAGGGCACCGACGGCGTCGAGGGTCAGCAGCCCGGGATCACCGGGGCCGGCGCCGACCAGGTCGACGCGGCCGCCGGACCCATGGGGCGAGGCCTTCGCCCGCTGTGTGGCGATATCCATGGCCCGAGCGCGCGGGGAGGTGGTCCGGGTCGTCTCGAGTGTGCTCTGGTCGGTCATGGTGTGCCGGATACGGGGCGGGGCGCGCTAGCTGATTACGGGCGCGCGCCGCTTCGCTCTGGTTGATGAATCGGTTCCGGAACCCTGCCTAGCGGCTACGGGGCTCGCGGGTACGCGACGGACTTCGGGGCCAAGGAAGAAGTTCACTACCTTACCGAACGGGCGGCGGCGGGGCAAACATCGACCAGCCGGACGCCCGGTCCGTTGACGCCATTCAAGCCCCTGCCAGACTGGCCGATAAGGACATAACAAGCCGGCGGCCGCACGAACAGTAACGTCAGGCAAGGAGGCGAACCCCATGCAACGCACCATCGTACTCAATCCCAAGGGCGGATGTGGCAAGACCACCATTGCCACCAATCTGGCGGCCTGGTATGCCCAGCGTTTCAATACCGCCCTGCTGGATTACGATCCCCAGGCCTCCAGCGCCCACTGGCTGGATCGGCGTGGCCACGACTGGCCGGTGATCGAGGGGGTGCGCGCCTACGAGCGCCACGTACCGAACGTCACGCGCGCCTGGCTGACCCACAATCCACAGCTGGAGCGCGTGGTCATCGACGCGCCGGCGGCCGTGGCGGGCCATCAGCTCGTGGACATGGTCAAACGGGTGGATACCATCCTCATCCCGGTGCAGCCCTCGCCCATCGATATCCAGGCCGCCGCCGACTTCGTCCGCGACCTGTTGCTGGAGGGCAAGGTCCGCGCCATGGATGTGCGCGTCGGGGTGGTGGCCAACCGGGTGCGCACCAATACCCGGATCTATGCCTCGCTGCAGCGCTTCCTCGCCAGCCTGCGGTTGCCCTTCCTGACGTCGCTGCGCGACACTCAGAACTACGTCAAGGCGGCCGACCAGGGTGTCGGCATCCACGAACTCGCCGATCGGAGCGTGTCGAAGGATGTCGAGCAGTGGGAGCCGCTGGTGCGCTGGCTGGAGCACGAGGACAACGGCAACGTCACCCAGCTGCGCACCGCCCGTCGGGTCAACACCCAGCGGGTCGGCGGTTAGGACTCACTCCCCCAGCGGCCGGATCCGGTCGCCGACGCGCAGGGTCCGCAGCGGCCAGCCCCGATCGCGGGCGTGCGCCGCCAGGGCCGGGTCCGGGTCCACCGCCACGGGCTCCTCGACTCGCTCCAGCAACGGGATGTCGTTGCGCGAGTCGCTGTAGAACGCACTCCCGTCCAGTCCCATGCCCCGTTCCTCGAGCCAGGCGTTCAGCCGCGTGACCTTGCCCTCCTGAAAGCACGGCGTGCCCGTTACGCGCCCGGTGTAGCGGCCGTCGCGGAACTCCGGCTCGGTGGCCAGCAGGGCGTCGACGCCGAAGTGCTCGGCGATGGGGGCGGTGACAAAACTGTGGGTGGCGGTGATGATCACCAGGGTGTCGCCGCGCGCGCGATGTTCCGCCACCAGAGCTTCGGCGGCGGGCAGGATCAGGGGGCGGATGCGCTCGGCCAGGAACGCCGCTCGCCATGCCTGCAACTGGTCCAGCGAATGGTCCGCCAGCGGCTTCAGGGCGAACGCCAGGAAGGCGTGGATGTCCAGGGTGCCGGCCTGGTACTGGGCGTAGAATTCGTCGTTGGTGCGGGCATAGTGCTCGCCGTCGACCACGCCGTGGTCCACCAGGAACTGCCCCCACTCGTGGTCGCTGTCGCCACCGAGGAGGGTGTTGTCGAGATCGAACAGGGCCAGGCTCACGGTTGCTCCTCATCGTCGTTGTCGAATCCGCCATGGTACCGCCGGCGCCCGCCGGGCGGCCAGATGGCGCATGTGTTGCTTGCCGCGAAGGCACGGGCTGTGAAAGAATCATCAGTTGGGCGACTGCCGCCGGAAGGAAGTGCAAGTGATTGATTCGAAGGGTTTCAGAGCCAACGTCGGGATCATCCTGACCAACGCCGCCGGTCAGGTCTTCTGGGCCCGGCGTGTGGGGCAGAATGCCTGGCAGTTCCCCCAGGGGGGGATCCGGGCCGATGAAACCCCGGAAGAGGCCATGTACCGGGAGCTGAATGAAGAGGTGGGCCTCTCCGTCGACGATGTCGCCCTGTGCGGCGCGACCCGCGACTGGCTCTACTACCGCCTCCCGAAGCGCCTCCAGCGGCACGGCAACGGACCCCTGTGCATCGGCCAGAAGCAGATCTGGTTCATGCTGCAGGTGCGCGACGAGACGCCCCCGGTGCGGCTCGATGTTAGCGAGACCCCGGAGTTCGACCATTGGCGCTGGGTCGATTACTGGCGCCCGGTGCGCGAGGTGGTCTTCTTCAAGCGCCGGGTCTATGCCCGGGCGCTGCGGGAGCTGGCCGTCGTTGCCCCCCGTGAGCCGGGTCCACCGCCCCGGCCGAAGCAGCGCAACCAGAAGCGAGGACGCCGGCATGCTTGAAGTCCTGCGCCGCATTGTCCAGGAGGTCAACGCCGCCGACGATCTTCACGGGGCCCTGCGCCTCATCGTCGAGCGGGTGAAGCAGAGCATGGCGGTGGACGTCTGCTCCGTCTATCTGGTGGACACGACCACCGAACAGCACGTGCTGATGGCGACCGAGGGTCTGCACCCCGAGAGTGTCGGCTCGGTCCGCATGGACTATGAAAGCGGGCTGGTCAGTCTGGTGGCCGAGCGCGCCGAGCCGGTGAACCTCTCCAACGCCACCGAGCACCCGCGCTACGAATACTTCCCCGAGACCGGCGAGGAGCGCTTCCTGGCCTTCCTCGGGGTGCCCATCATCCATCACCGCCAGGTCCTCGGGGTGCTGGTGGTGCAGCGGCGCACCGCCTACCGTTTCGTCGAGGACGAGGTGACCTTCCTCATCACCGTGGCCTCGCAGCTGGCCGGCGGCATCGCCCACGCCGAGGTCAGCGGCGGCATCCGCGGGCTGGGGGAGGACGATACCCCGGAGGCGGCCTTCGAACACCGTCCGCTGCA
>CAZGJO010000204.1:0-3843 GCA_964525685.1 uncultured Ectothiorhodospiraceae bacterium
CACGATCGGCGAACTCTGGCGGGCCCTGGCGATCGCCGACCTGGCCGAGACGGTGGCGGAACTGCCGGATGAGCTGGAGACCTGGGTCGGCGAGGGCGGCGCGCGCCTCTCCGGCGGGCAGGCGCGGCGGCTCGCGCTGGCGCGGGTGGTCCTGCGCGACGCCCCGGTGGTGATCCTCGACGAGCCCACCACCGGGCTGGAGGCCGAGGGCTGTCGCCGGTTGGCGGAGCGGCTCGGGCCCTGGCTGGCGGAGCGGACCGCGCTGGTGGTGACCCACGAGCCGGCGCGCCTGCCGCTGCCCGGGACCCGGTACACCCTGCACGACGGGTGGATCCAGCGGGTGGCCTGAGCGGGTCGGTGGCTTTTCCAGTCGGTTTTGTGGTGGAATTGTATCCACTCACAGAACCGGCCATGAGGTCGGCTCCCCGATGGAGGGGTCATGACCACCCAGGAAACCCGGCGTCTGCAATCGCGGATCCTGCTGCTGGCGCTGGCGAGCCTGCTGCTCACCGGACTGCTGGCCGCCGGCGTCACTGCCTACGCCTACTACGAGCAGGCGCGCGAGCGGGCCGATCTGGCCCACGAGTTGAGCCTGCGCCACAACGCCCTGGCCATCGAGCAGTATTTCCAGCGTCTGGAGGACATCGCCTGGCAGGTGGCCAGCCGTACGCGGATCCGTGACGAGCTGGCGGCCTATCTGGCCGACGAGACGACGCTGTCGGAACTGCGCACCTTTACGGATGACAAGCTAGCCGATGCCCTGGCGCCCTCGGGGGCGGACGGGATCATCCGTCTGGATGCCGAGCTGGAGCGCGTACTGGCGGTGGGCGACGTCGAGCCGGCGGCATCCCTGTGGCCGGCGCTGGAGCGCGGGCAGACCACCATCAGTCGGCGCGGACCCGTGACCTGGGAGGAGGACGGCTACCTGCTGCTGGGGGTGCCGATCATCGATCGCGATGACCGCTGGCTCGGCGTGGATATCCTGGTCTTCCCGCTGGAGCCGCTGGCCGGGATGGTGGCCCGGGCCGGCGATCCGGCCCACCTGTTCAGCCCGGAGGGCGCCGTGCTTACGGCGCACGACGGGGGCTGGGAGTTGCGCGACACCCTGCCCGAGACGTACCGGGCCGCCGGGCTGACGCCGCCGGCGGTGGACTGGCGTACCCACCGGGAGCAGGGGGATGTCCTCTTCCTCGGACCCGTGAACGACGACTGGGCGCTGGCGAGTGAGGTCCCCGCGCGCAATCTGTACGCCGACATGGTCGTGGAACTGGGGCTGCCCGTGGGGCTGGTGCTGGCCATGGCCGCCCTGGGCGGGCTGGCGATGTTCCGCGTGATGCGACCCCTCTCCGCGCAGGTGGTGGCGCAGGCGGCGGCGCTGGAGCGGGCCATGGCGGAGCAGGAGGACCTGCTGGAGTACGCCCACGGCTTCGTCTACCGGTTCGACGCGACGGGCCGGACCTCCTATGTCTCGCCGGGGGTGCAGGGCGTCCTGGGATACCCGCCGTCGGTGCTGCCGGAGACGATCCATGAGGCGCTGATGGCCCCGTTCCTGCCCTACCTCAGCGGTGCGGCGGTGCCGGTGAGCGGCGAGGCGGACGCGGAGCTGCCGCCGGCGCGCGTGACGGTGGAACGGCGCAACGGCGAGACGGTCATCCTGGAGCTCAACGCCCGGATCCAGTACCAGGCGGAGGGCGAGCAGAACATCTTCGGCGTCGCCCGCGACGTCACCGACCGTGAGCGCGCCGAGCGGCGGGTTCAGCATCTGGCCCACTACGATACCCTCACCGACCTCCCCAATCGCGCCCTGCTGGATGACCGGCTGAATCAGGCGCTGCAGCGCGCCCGGCGGCGTGATGCCCGGCTGGCGGTGCTGTTCGTGGATCTGGACGGCTTCAAGTACGTCAACGACAGCCTCGGCCACCATCGCGGCGACGAGCTGCTGCAGGCGGTGGCCGAGCGCCTGCGCGGCGGTGTGCGGGCCGAGGACACCATCGCCCGGCAGGGCGGCGACGAGTTCGTCATGGTCGTCGAGTCCGTCAACGGCCCCCGGGAGGCGGAGCAGGTGGCGCAGAAGGTCCTCGGGGTCCTGGGCGAGCCCTTCCGGATCGGGGGCGACGAGCTCTTCATCGGCGCCAGTATCGGCATCAGCCTCTTCCCCGATGACGCCTCCGAGGCGGAGAGCCTGATCCGCAACGCCGACTCGGCGATGTTCCGCGCCAAGGCGCGCGGGCGGAACAACATCCAGTTCTACACCGAGGATCTGACCTCGGTGAATCAGCGGCGGCTGGTCCTGGAGGCGGGCCTGCGGCGTGCCATCGAGGGCGACGAGCTGGAGGTGGTCTATCAGCCCCAGTGGTACCTCCCCGGACGGGAGCTGGCCGGGGCCGAGGCGCTGGTGCGCTGGCGCCATCCGGCGTTCGGGCTGATCAGCCCGGCGGAGTTCATCCCGGTGGCGGAGGAGAACGGTACCATCGGCATGCTCGGCTGCTGGGTCCTGCGCCGGGCGCTGGAACAGGTGGCGGCCTGGGGCCCCGAGCGGGTCGGGCGGATCGCGGTGAACCTCTCCGGCTACCAGATCCTCTACGGCGACATCGTCGCCACCGTGGACGAGGTGCTGCGGGAGACCGGTTTCCCGGCCGAGCGGCTGGAACTGGAGATCACCGAGGGCTTCGTCATGGACCACGCCGAGCGCGGTATCGCCGTCCTCGAGGCGTTGCGCGAGCGGGGCGTCCTGCTGGCCGTGGACGATTTCGGCACCGGCTACTCCTCGTTCAGCTACCTCAAGCGCCTGCCGGTCCACCGGCTGAAGGTGGACGCCTCCTTCGTCCAGGGGGTCGACTACGACCCGGACGATGCCGCCCTGACCGCCTCCATCATCGCCATGGCCCACAAGCTCGGGCTGGAGGTGGTGGCCGAGGGGGTCGAGACGGCGGAACAGCTCGCGTTCATCATCGACGAACAGTGCGACGAGGCCCAGGGCTACTACCTCGATCGTCCCCTGGAACCCGGGGATTTCGCCACCCGGCTGTGAAACGGGTCACCGAACGGGGCATCTGCCCTAGGCAAAACGTCGACACTGGGCTATAGCTATAACCGAGGGTCCCACTGGGAAATAGGAGGAGAAGAGCATGACAACGAAACAGACCTACCAGCCGCTGACGATGGTCCCGCTGTCCCGGGGGCCGGCCTTCTGCCGACCCGCCGCACCGCCCCTCGAGCAGGTCCAGCTCGACGATCCCGCCGAGCGGGTCATGACCGATCTCGATCGTGTCTCGGCTGCCACTATCTATCCCAAGGCGACCCTCGACGAGGCCGAGCGGCGGATGATCGCCAGCGGTGTGCGCATGCTGCTGGTCAACGACGCGGAGCGCTGCGTGGTCGGCGTCATCACCGCCACCGACATCCTCGGCGAGAAGCCGATGCAACTGGTACAGCGCAGCGGCGGGCGTCGCGAGGATCTCCAGGTGGAGGACCTGATGACCCCGCTGAGCGAGCTTCAGGTGATGAAGCTCTCCGAGGTCGACAAGGCGCGCGTCGGCGATGTGGTGGCGACCCTCCGCGAGGCGGGGCGCCAGCACCTGCTGGTGGTCGACGACAACGATCCCTACGAGGCCATTCGCGGGATCTTCTCCTCGACCCGGATCGCGCGTCAGCTGGGGCGGCCGGTGGAGGTCGATGGTCGGGCCCAGAGCTTCGCCGAGCTGGAGGCGGCCCTGGCCGAATCGGCCTGAGTGCCGTCCCGCCCGACGGGCCCGGGGCACCCGGCCCGGAGGGTGCGAGGTCGCGTCCCGGGGGACGCCGTGAATACCTCCCTGTAGGCTCTCAGCGGCCATCCATGGCCGC
>CAZGJO010000205.1:0-3841 GCA_964525685.1 uncultured Ectothiorhodospiraceae bacterium
GGTCTCGCCGACGGCGCGGCCGAAGCCGATCATCACCGCCGAGAAGATCCCCGGACTGGCGGTGAGCAGCACCACCCGGGTCACCGTCTGCCACGGCGTCGCCCCCAGCGCCAGCGAGCCCTGGGTGAGGTGCTTCGGCACGTTGAAGATGGCGTCCTCGGAGATCGAGTAGATGGTCGGGATCACCGCGAAGCCCATGGCGATGCCGATGACGATGGCGTTGCGCTGGTCGTAGGTGTAGCCCTGATCGGTCAGCCACTGGCGCATGTCGCCGCTGAAGAAGGCCACCTCCATCAGCGGACTGAGGGCGACCGCCAGCCAGCCCACCGCGATCACCACCGGGATCAGCAGCGCCGCCTCCCAGCCGCCGGGGACCCGTTTGCGCCACCTCTCCGGGATCCCTCGGGTCCAGAGCAGGGCCATGGCCAGCATCGCCAGCGGCATCGCCACCAGGATGGTGACCACCGCCGGCAGGTTGGCCTCGATGAACGGCGCCAGCCACAGCCCGGCGAGGAAGCCGAGGATCACCGTCGGCAGCGCCTCCATCAGCTCGATGGTCGGCTTGGTCATCCGCCGCATCCGCGCCGACATGAAGTAGGCGCTGTAGATCGCCCCCATGATCGCCAGCGGGGTAGCGAACAGCATGGCGTAGAAGGCCGCCTTCAGGGTGCCGATGGTGAGCGGCACCAGCGAGAACTTCGGCTCGAACTCGTCGGTGGCCGACGACGACTGCCAGACGTAGTCACCGCCCGAACGACCCTCGTACCAGACCTTCTGCCACAGGGCGTGGAACGAGACCTCGGGATGGGGGTTGTTCAGCGCCATGAACTGCCAGTTGTCGCGATCGTCGACGGCGAACAGGGCGTTGTTGCGCGGGCCGGCATAGGCGTGCGCCAGCGGCCGTTCCCCCACATCGGTCTCGACCAGGGTCCGTTGGGAGGTGGCGTAGTGGACCTTGACGCCCCCCGCCTCGTCGGCGGTGACGAACCCCTTGCGGATGTACTCCGGCGTTACCGCGCTGACCGGCGCGTCGTGGGCGGCAAACGCTCGCACCCGGGTGACGCGATTGATGTTTTCGTCATCACGCACCAGCATGTACTGGGCCACCGAGCCGTCGCTGCCGCCGACGATCACCGAGACGGTGCCGAGCAGGTAGTCCATGGCGGTGACCTCGGCTTCGTCGCCGCGAATGACCCGCTTGCTGTCCCGCAACTCGGCCGCTGCCGGCCGCGACACATCGTAGTAGTGGATGCGACCCCGATCGTCACCCACCAGCACCGCCCGCATGCTGGTGTCCACCAGCATGCGGCTGGCCTCGGCCTCGGCCGGCAGTTCCGGCAGATCATGGGCACTGCGGGTCACCTCCACCTCGCCGGTCATCATCGAGGTGCGCTCCTCGAACAGGGCAAGGCGCAGATCGCCGGACTCACTGGCCGCCGCCAGTGACAGGCCACGGTCCCCCCGCTGCACCCCGAGGGTCGCGATGGCGTCCCCGCCCTTGAAGACATCGAACAGGGCGCTCTCCTCGTCGCCCACGGGATAGGTCAGACCGGGCTCGTAGACGCGCCCCTCCGGGGTGAAACGCTCGTTGTATTCGTACCCCACCACCAGCGCCTGACCGTTGCTCAGCCCCAGCGCCAGGGTGCGGGCACGCGGCTCGGCGCGGGCGTAGTCGGTCACCTCGACGCCGTCGGGGATCGGCAGCGACTCGCTGTGCACCACCTCACCGGTGTCGGGTCTGAAGAAGTGGACCCGCCGATCGTCGGTGAAGCGCACGGCCATTTCCCGGTGGCGGTTCATGGCCACGTGGACCGTGCGGCCCTCGGCACCACCGGGGGCCTCATAGGCGGTGTGCGGCTCGAGCGTGGCGCCCTGGAACATCGGCACCACCTCGCTGAACAAGTAGATGAAGATCAGTGCCAGGGCCCCGATCACGGCCATGCCGAACACGCCGATGGTGTAGCGGGCGGAGGTATCCTTCGCCTGGCGCCAGCGGCGCAGACGGGCACGCTGTTCGCCGTCGGGCAGGAGTCCGTCGGTACGGTCGTCATTGGGGCGGGCCATGGATTCCTCTCCGGGATGGTGATCGGGCAGCCGGGTCTCTGTCTGAGGCTGGATGGTAAGGAGGGCGGATGACAGTTTCGTGACAGAAAGGTAACGGGCCCGTGAACCGCCACGGACCGGGCCCCGGACAGCAGAAAGGCCCCGACGGCCAGCGGCCGACGGAGCCTTTCCGGTTCACTCACCGAACCGGCGGGGTTCCGGTCTTGTCGACCATCCCCCGCCGGGCACCCGGGTGTCATCCGACCTACTTGAGGCCGACTTGCTCCAGGTGGCGCTCGGCAACGGCCGCGGGCAGCGGGATGAAGCCGTCACGGGCGACCACTTCCTGACCCTCGCGGGAGTAGATCATCCGCAGGAACTCGGCCTCGCGCGGCGCCAGACCCTCGGTGGGGTGCTTGTTGACCGCGATGTAGAGGAACCGAGCCAGCGGGTAGTCGCCGGAAGCGGCGTTCTCGGCGTTGGGCTCGAAGTACTCGCCCTGCTCATGACCCAGGGCGATGGCGCGCACCCCGGAGGTCTCGTAGCCGATACCGGAGTAGCCGATGCCGTTCACCGACTCGGCGACGCCCTGGACCACCGAGGCGGAGCCGGGCTGCTCGTTGATGGTGTCCTTGAAGTCGCCGTCACACAGGGCGTGCTGGCGGAAGAAGCCGTAGGTTCCGGAGACGGCATTGCGGCTGTAGAGGGTGATGTCGCGGTTGGTCCAGCCGCCGTCCAGGCCGACCTGGCCCCAGCGGGTGATGTCTTCCGGCCCACCACAGCGGCGGGTGGCGGAGAAGATGGCGTCGACCTGCTCGAGGGTCAGCCCCTCGATGGGGTTGTCGCGGTTGACGAACACGGCGATGGTGTCGATGGCCACCGGGACCATGGTCATCTCGTAACCGTGACGCTGCTCGAACTCGGCCTGCTCGCTGTCACGCGGCATCCGGCTCATGGGACCGAAGTTGGCGGTCCCCTCGACCAGCGCGGGCGGCGCGGTGGAGGTCCCCGCCCCCTGCACCTCGATGTTGACGTTGGGGTAGAAATTCTGGAATTCCTCGGCCCACAGTGCCATGAGGTTGTTCAGGGTATCGGAACCGATGCTGGTGAGGTTCCCGGAGATACCGCTGACGCGCTCGTAGTCCGCCAGATCCGGGTCGACTTCGGCCGCCCCGAGGACCCCGGAGACCGCCAGGGCACCGGCCGCGGCCAGACCGACAAGACTCTGTTTCATGAACATGTGTGTACTCCCGTAATGGTTGCCTGGACAAGGAATCGTCCCGTCATGACGTCCTTGGAGCCGGAGTATGCGGCGCTCCGCTTACGCCTCCGTGATGATTCCATGACCATTCGATGACAGTCGCTCGGCCGGCAGGTGGCAGCGGAAGGTGCTACCGCGACCGAGGGCGCTGTCGATGGACAGCTCGCCGCCGTGGCGGGCGAGGACGTGCTTGACGATGGCCAGGCCGAGGCCGGTGCCGCCACGCTGCGGGCTGCGACCGTCATCGACCCGGTAGAAGCGCTCGGTGAGTCGATCCAGATGGTGGCCGGCGATGCCGGGGCCGTCGTCGCTGACACTGAAGGTGCCGCCCTCGGCATCGGCCCGCCAGCGCACGTCGATGCGGCTGCCCGGCGGCGTGTACTTGACCGCGCTGACGATCAGGTTGGCGAAGGCGCTGCGCAGCTCGCTCTCGGCACCGCGCACCGCCCAGTCGGCGTCGGCCTCCAGGTGGATGGCGTGGCCGGCCTCGCCGGAGAGCAGCCGCGCCTCGTCGACCAGCTGCGCCAGCAGGCGTTC
>CAZGJO010000206.1:0-3733 GCA_964525685.1 uncultured Ectothiorhodospiraceae bacterium
TAGAGCTGCATGCCGCCGATACCGAGCATCGGCAGGATCGCAACCGCCAGCACGATGATCCCCATGCCGCCCATCCACTGCAGCTGCTGGCGGTAGAACAGGATCGAGTGCGGCATCTCGTCGAGGCCGGTGAGGACGGTGGAGCCGGTGGTGGTCAGCCCCGAGGTCGCCTCGAATACCGCATTGGCGACGGTGAACTGGGGATTGTCCCAGACCAGGAACGGCACCGCCGCGAACAGCGACAGCACGATCCAGAACAGTGCCACCACCAGGAAGCCGTCGCGGGTGCGCAGGTCGGAACGGCAGTTGCGCACCGGCAGCCAGATCATCAGCCCGGCGGCGAGGATCACCCCGAAGGCGGAGACGAACGGCAGCACCGCCTCGCCGCCGTAGATCAACCCGACCACCACCGGCGGCAGCTGGGACGAGCTGAACAGGATCAGCAGCAGCCCGATGATGCGCTGGATGGCGGCGTACTGCATGGCGTCAGATGAACGTCACGGCGACCTGGAAGAGCCGCTCCACCCGTGGGATGTAGCGCTTGTCCACCAGGAAGAGGATGACGTGGTCATCCGCCTCGATGCGGGTGTCGTGGTGGGCGATGAGCACCTCGTCACCGCGCACGATGGCGCCGATGGTGGTCCCCGGCGGCAGCTCCAGCTCGTCCACGCGGCGGCCGACCACCCGGGAAGAGCTCTTGTCGCCGTGGGCCACCGCCTCGATGGCCTCGGCCGCCCCCCGGCGCAGGGAGTGGACCATGACCACATCGCCGCGGCGGACGTGGGTCAGCAGGCTGCCGATGGTCGCCTGCTGCGGCGAGATGGCGATGTCGATCTCTCCCGACTCCACCAGGTCGACGTAGGAGGCGCGGTTGATCAGCGACATCACCTTGCGCGCCCCGAGTCGCTTGGCCAGCATCGACGACAGGATATTGGCCTCGTCGTCGTTGGTCAGCGCCACGTAGACGTCGGTCTGCTCGATGTTCTCCTCCAGCAGCAGCTCCTCGTCGGCGGCATCGCCGAGGAGCACGATGGTCTTGCCGAGTTCCTCGGCGATCCCCGCCGAACGGCGGCGATTGTGGTCGATCAGCTTGACCTGGTAGCGGCTCTCCAGGGATTTGGCGAGGTTGCGGCCGATGTTGCCGCCGCCGGCGATGATCACCCGCTTGTTCGGCTTGTCGAGCCGGCGCATCTCCCCCATCACCGCGCGGATATCGCCCCGGGCGGCGATGAAGAAGACCTCGTCGTCGGCCTGGATCACCGTGCCGCCCTCGGGGATGATCGGCTGGCCGTCGCGGAAGATCGCCGCCACCCGCGTCTCCAGCCCCGGCATGTGCTCACGCAGGGTCTTCAGCTCGTGGCCCACCAGTGGCCCGCCGTAGTAGGCCTTCACCGCCACCAGCTGCACCTTGCCGCCGGCGAAGTCGAGCACCTGCAGCGCGCCGGGGTGCTCGATGAGCCGCTCGACATACTCGGTGACCAGCTGCTCCGGACTGATGTGGACATCGATGGGCATCGCCTCCGGCCCGAACAGCTCCGGATGGGCCATGTAGGCCCCCTCGCGCACCCGGGCGATCTTGGTCGGCGTCCGGAACAGGGAGTGGGCCACCTGGCAGGCGACCATGTTGGTCTCGTCGGAACTGGTGACGGCGATGAGCATGTCGGCATCGCGGGCGCCGGCGCGGTCGAGGACATCGGGGAGCGAGGCCTGGCCGCTTACCGTGCGGATGTCGAGGCGGTCCTGAAGATGGCCGAGGCGCAGCTCTTCATGGTCCACGACGGTGATGTCGTTGTCCTCGTTACTGAGGTTCTCGGCCAGTGAGGAGCCGACCTGACCGGCCCCGAGGATGATGATCTTCATGCCGGCATGATACGCCGATGGTGCCGACGGATGAAGCCCGATCCCGGTTCATGGCGTTCGTCAACGCCCACCTGCGCTGAGGTTCAGCCCTCGTCGCCCCCCTGGCGCGGGTGCAGGCCGAGGGCGCGGAGCTTGCGGTAGAGGTGGGTGCGCTCCATCCCGGCAACCCGGGCGACCTCGCCCACCCGGCCGTCGAGCCGCTCCAGGTGGTGGCCCAGGTAGGCGCGTTCGAACTGCTCGCGCGCCTCGCGCAGCGGTCGATCGAGATCCACCCCCACACCCGCGCCCCGGGCCGGTTCCGTGGCGGGGGACGGGGCCGGCAGCGCCGCCTCGACCTCCTCCACGGTGACCTCCCCCGAGGTGCCGATGAGGCTCAGGCGCTGCAGCACGTTGCGCAGTTCGCGCAGGTTGCCCGGCCACGGGTGCTGTCGCAGCCGGTTCTGGGCCGCCACCCCGATGGGCCGGAACGGCAGCCCCTCCTCGGCGGCGAAGTGATCGGCGTAGCAGTCCAGCAGGTCCGGGAGGTCATCGAGGCGATCGCGCAGGGGCGGCAGGGTGATGGTCAGTACCGCCAGGCGATCGTAGAGCTCGCGGCGGAAGGTCCCCGCGGCCACCAGCGGCTCCAGGGGTTCGATGTCGGCCGCGATGAGGCGGACGTCCAGGGGCTGCGGACTGTCACCGCCTCGGCGGCGGAAGCTGCCGGTCTCCAGCGCCGACAGCAGCAGCATCTGCGCCTCGTGATCCAGGTGGCTCACATGGCTCAGGAAGAGGGTCCCGCCGCCGGCGCTGTCCAGCAGGCCGTGGCGGATGCCGTCCTCCCCCTCGGCCCCGAAGATGGCGGCGGCCTCCTCCCCGGCCAGGGTCGCGGCGGAGACCTCCACCAGCGGCGCATCGGCGCGCGGTCCGAGGCCGTGGATGTAGCGGGCCAGGCTGCGCTTGCCGGTCCCCGGCTCGCCGAAGAGAAAGACCGGGGTGGCGTGGCTCGCGGCCCGCTGGGCGGCGTCGCGCAGACGGGTGACCGCGGCCCCACGGCCCACCGGCTCGTTGCTCGGCTGGTGGCGCAGACGGCGGTTTTCGTAGCGCAGCTGGACCGCCTCCAGCGCATGGCGCACCGTGAGCAGCAGCTTCGCCAGTGCCAGCGGCTTCTCCAGGAAGTCCCAGGCGCCCAGCCGGGTGGCCTCCACGGCCGACTCCACCGTGGCGTGGCCGGAGATCATGATCACCGGCTCCACCTCGTCCTCCTCCTGCCATTCACGCAGCAGCGTGATGCCGTCGACGTCCGGCATCCAGATGTCCAGCAGGGTCAGCGACGGCGGCTGCTCTCGGCGTCGCGCCCGCGCCTCGGCCCCGTTGGCGGCGGTGACCACGGCGTAACCCTCGTCGGCGAGGATCTCCTGGATGAGTTCACGGATGTCGGGCTCGTCGTCGACGACCAGTATCGGGGCGCTCATGCGTTGTCATCCTCGTCGTTGTCCAGAGTGCCGTCGGCGGGCAACACCACCACGGCGCAGGCGCCGCCCAACGGCGAATCCTCCATGTGGATCCGGCCGCCGTGCTCCTCCACTGCCTTCTTGACGATGGCGAGCCCCAGCCCGGTGCCGCGCTCGCGGGTGGTGATGTAGGGCTCGAACACCTGGCTGCGCACCTCGGCCGGGATCCCGGGGCCGCTGTCCTGGACGCGGATCTCCACCCGGCTGCAATCACGGGAGCCGTCGAGACAGCGGCTGGCCAGAGAGACCCGCCGCTGCTCCGGTGGGTTCCCTGCCACCGCCTCCAGGGCATTATGGACCAGATTGTTGAGGATGCGGCGCAACCGGTCGGGATCGCCGTGGATCCGGGGCCGGCGCGGGTCCAGGTTGACCAGCAGACGGGC
>CAZGJO010000207.1:0-1911 GCA_964525685.1 uncultured Ectothiorhodospiraceae bacterium
AACCCCCGACATTCGCCTTGTAAGGGCGACGCTCTCCCAACTGAGCTAAGCACCCACGAAAACGTCGATCAGTTGACCGCGTCCTTGAGGGCCTTGCCCGGCTTGAAGGCCGGAACCTTGGCCGCGGCGATCTTGATCTCTTCGCCGGTGCGCGGATTGCGACCGGTGCGAGCGGAACGCTCGCGGACTTCGAAGTTGCCGAAGCCGACGATGTTGACCTTGTCTCCCTTCTTCAGGCTGTCGGCCACGGCATCCACGGTAGCGTCCAGGGCACGGCCGGCGGCCGCCTTGGAGATGTCGGCACCTTCGGCAATTGCGTCGATGAGTTCGGACTTGTTCACGCGTCTTCCCCTCTGTTTTTCTTCAGATTCGCCGTCCGTAGCTCGGAGGCGGCGTCGTGTGTCGGAACCCGGTTATACGATCGGGATTCCCGGGTTGTCAACGAGGGTTCCACCCTGGAACGGCCATGGTGAAGCCCTCATGGGCCATCGGGCCCCGCTGCGGAACCTACTATGAGACAAAGCGGACGCCGGATCAATACATCCGGCGTTCCCTTTCTGCTCAATGGTGGCGCGGGGCCCCGGGCTTGTCACCCTCCTCGGCCACCGCTTCGAGCAGATCGAGGCTCTCGGGACGCGGCTCCGGAAGCCTCTCCAGGGCCAGACCGAGCACCTCGTCGATCCAGCGAACCGGATGTATCTCCAGGGCCTGCTTGACGTTTTTCGGGATGTCGGCGAGATCCTTGCGGTTCTCCTCGGGGATCACCACCGTCTTGATGCCGCCCCGATGGGAGGCCAGCAGCTTCTCCTTCAGGCCGCCGATGGGCAGCACCTCTCCGCGCAGATTGATCTCGCCGGTCATGGCCACGTCGGCACGCACCGGGATCTCGGTGAGCGCGGAGACCAGCGCGGTGCACATGCCGATCCCGGCGCTGGGACCATCCTTCGGCACGGCGCCCTCGGGGACGTGGATGTGCACATCGCGGTCCTCATAGAAGCCCGGCTCGATGCCGAGATTGGCGCTGCGGCTGCGGACCACGCTCATGGCGGCGTCGATGGACTCCTTCATGACATCGCCGAGCTGTCCGGTGACCTTGTGCTTGCCCTTGCCGGGGACCACCGCGCTTTCGATGGTCAGCAGCTCTCCACCCACCTCGGTCCAGGCCAGGCCCGTGGCACGGCCGATCTGGTTGTGCTCCTCGGCGCGGCCGAAGCGGTGGCGGCGCACGCCGAGGTACTTGTCCAGGTTCTTCGCGGTGACGCTGACCTTCTTCGGCGCCTTCTGCCCCTTGTCGGACTTCAGCACCAGCTCCTTGACCACCTTGCGCGCCACCGTCGCCAGTTCGCGCTCCAGATTGCGCACGCCCGCCTCGCGGGTGTAGTAGCGGATGGTGTCGCGAATGGCGGACTCGGACATGTGCAGCTCGTCCTCGCCCAGGCCGTTGGCCTTGAGCTGGCCCGGCAGCAGATAGCGGCTGGCGATGTTGACCTTCTCGTCCTCGGTGTAGCCGTGGATGCGGATGACCTCCATGCGGTCGAGCAGCGGCCCGGGGATGTTCATGGTGTTGGCGGTGGTGATGAACATCACCTCGGAGAGGTCGTAGTCGACCTCCAGGTAGTGGTCGTTGAACTCGTTGTTCTGCTCCGGGTCGAGCACCTCCAGCAGGGCCGAGGCGGGGTCGCCGCGGAAGTCCATGGCCATCTTGTCGATCTCGTCGAGCAGGAAGAGCGGGTTCTTCTTCTCCACCTTGATCAGGTTCTGGATGATCTTGCCCGGCATCGAGCCGATATAGGTGCGGCGGTGGCCACGGATCTCCGCCTCGTCTCTCACCCCGCCCAGCGACATGCGGGCGAACTTGCGGTTGGTGGAGCGGGCGATGGAGCGCGCCAGCGAGGTCTTGCCGACCCCGGG
>CAZGJO010000207.1:1921-3667 GCA_964525685.1 uncultured Ectothiorhodospiraceae bacterium
CCGACCAGGCAGAGGATCGGCCCCTTGAGCTTCTTCACTCGCTGCTGCACGGCGAGATACTCGAGGATCCGCTCCTTCACCTTCTCCAGCCCGTAGTGGTCGGCGTCCAGGATGGATTCGGCGTGCGCCAGATCGCGGTGGACCCGGGTCTTCTTCTTCCACGGCACGCTGACCATGGTGTCGACGTAGTTGCGCACCACGGTGGCCTCGGCGGACATGGGCGACATCATCTTGAGCTTGTTCAGCTCCTGGGTCGCCTTCTCCTTCGCCGCCTTGGGCATGCCGGCCTTCTCGATCCGGTTCTCCAGCTCCTCGAGCTCGTTTGGGGCATCCTCGAGCTCACCAAGCTCCTTCTGGATCGCCTTCATCTGCTCGTTGAGGTAGTACTCGCGCTGGGACTTCTCCATCTGCCGCTTGACCCGGCCGCGAATGCGCTTCTCCACCTGCAGCAGGTCGATCTCGGTCTCGAGCAGGCCCATGATGTGCTCGAGGCGCTGACGCGGATCCTCGATCTCGAGGATCTTCTGCTTCTCCTCGATCTTCAGGGCCATGTGGGCGGCGATGGTGTCGGCCAGCCGGCTGGGATCGTCGATGCCGGAGAGCGAGGTCAGGATCTCCTGCGGGATCTTCTTGTTGAGCTTCACGTACTGCTCGAACTGGGCCACCACCGAGCGGTTGAGGACCTCGGCCTCGCGTTCGTCCATGGGCGCCGGTTCAAGCGGGGTGCTCCGGGCGCGGAAGTAGCCCTCGTCCTCGTCGAAGGCATCCAGGTGCACGCGCCGGCTCCCCTCCACCAGCACCTTCACGGTACCGTCCGGGAGCTTGAGCAGCTGCAGGATGTTGGCCTGGGTAGCGATGCCGTAGATGTCGTCCACGCCCGGCTCGTCGGTGGCGGCCACCTTCTGGGCCGCCAGCAGGATCTGCTTGTCGTTCTCCATGGCCGCCTCCAGGGCGGCGATGGACTTCTCCCGCCCGACGAACAGCGGGATCACCATGTGCGGATAGACCACCACATCGCGCAGTGGCAGCAGCGGCGTCGGTCCGGACAGGGTGGGTGCGGGGCTGGAGACTTCGGAATCCATGGTCTACCTCGTCAATGCTGATGGCACCCCGGACGGGATGCCTTAATACCTGAGTGCAGGATGGGGTCTTCGGGCGAGGTTTTCAAGTGCGGTGGCGGGCACGGACGACCCCGGACCCGGGGCACGACTCAGTGGTCCGTGGCGGCCCGGGCCTCGGGGGTTTCGTAGATGAACAGCGGCTTGTTCTCGCCATTGACCACCCCCTCGTCGACCACCACCTTGGTGACGCCCTCCATGGACGGCAGCTCGTACATGGTATCCAGCAGCATGGTCTCGAGGATGGAGCGCAGGCCGCGGGCACCGGTCTTGCGCTCCATGGCCTTGTTGGCCACCGCGCGCAGGGCCTCCTCGCGGAACTCGAGCTCGACATTCTCCATCTCGAACAGCCGGGCGTACTGCCGGGTCAGGGCGTTCTTCGGCTCGGTGAGGATCTGGATCAGCGCCTCCTCGTCCAGCTCCTCCAGAGTGGCGATGACCGGGACACGGCCGACGAACTCGGGGATGAGGCCATACTTTACCAGGTCCTCCGGCTCGACACTGTGGACCAGCGTCTCGGCCGTGACCTTGTCGTCCTGGCTCTTGATCTCGGCGGAGAAGCCGAGGCCGCCCTTCTCGGTGCGCTCGCGGATCACCTGGTCCAGCCCGGAGTAGGCACCGCCGACGA
>CAZGJO010000208.1:0-3647 GCA_964525685.1 uncultured Ectothiorhodospiraceae bacterium
CCGATTCCCACACCACCATGATCAACGGCCTGGGCGTGCTCGGCTGGGGCGTGGGTGGCATCGAGGCCGAGGCCGCGATGCTCGGCCAGCCGATCTCCATGCTGATCCCGCAGGTCGTGGGCTTCCGCCTGACCGGCAAGCTGGCCGAGGGCGCGACCGCGACCGACCTGGTGCTGGTGATCGTCGAGACGTTGCGCAAGAAGGGCGTGGTCGGCAAGTTCGTCGAGTTCTTCGGCGACGGCCTGGCCGATCTGCCGCTGGCCGATCGCGCCACCATCGCCAACATGGCCCCGGAATACGGCGCCACCTGCGGCATCTTCCCCGTCGACAACGAGACCCTGAGCTACCTGCGCCTCACCGGCCGCAGCGAGCGCACCATTCAGCGGGTCGAGGCGTATGCAAAGGCCCAGGGGATGTTCCGCGAGCCGGGCGCGCCGCGCGCCGAGTACACCGACGTGCTGAGCCTCGATCTCGGCACCGTCGAACCCTCTCTCTCCGGCCCGCGCCGGCCACAGGACCGCATCCGCCTGACCGAGGCGCGGCGGTCGGTCCACGAGGCCGTCAACAGCATCCTGACCGAACGCGGCATGGTGCCGCGCGACGACAGCGAGACCGAGCGCTTCGCCAGCGAGGGCGGCCACACCGCCGCCGGCGTCGAGGATCAGGGTGGCCACCGCGGTCAGGTGCTGGTCCAGCGCAACGGTCAGAGCTTCTATCTGGACGACGGCATGGTGGTCATCGCCGCCATCACCTCCTGCACCAATACCTCGAACCCGTCGGTGATGCTCGCCGCCGGCCTGCTCGCCCGCAAGGCGCGCGAACGCGGCCTCAACGTCAAGCCGTGGGTCAAGACCTCGCTGGGTCCGGGCTCGCGGGTGGTGACCGACTACCTGGAGCAGTCCGATCTCATCGGCGATCTGGAGGAGCTCGGCTTCCACGTGGTCGGCTACGGCTGCACCACCTGCATCGGCAACTCCGGGCCGCTGGACGAGGCGATCAGCGACGCCATCCGCGACGACGACCTGGTGGTCTGCTCGGTGCTCTCCGGCAACCGCAACTTCGAGGGCCGGATCCACTCCGAGGTGCGGATGAACTACCTCGCCTCGCCGCCGCTGGTGGTGGCCTACGCCATCGCCGGGCGTATGGACATCGACCCCTACCACGACGCCCTCGGCTTCGACGAAAACGGCCAGCCGGTCTACCTGCGCGACATCTGGCCGAGCCAGGCCGAGATCCGTGAGCTGGAGACGGCCCACGTCACCGCCGACGCCTTTGCCCAGGCCTACTCGGATGTCTTCGCCGGCGAGCAGCGCTGGAACCAGCTGCCCGCCCCCGAGGGCCAGCGCTACGCCTGGGACGACGATTCCACCTACATCCGCCGCCCGCCCTACTTCGACGGCATGGGCCTGGAGCCGGAGTCGGTGGGCGACATCCACGGCGCCCGCGTGCTGGCGCTGGTCGGCGATTCGGTGACCACGGACCACATCTCCCCGGCCGGGGCGATCAACCCGAGCACCCCCGCCGGCCAGTACCTGCAGGCCAACGGCGTCGAGCCCGCGGACTTCAACTCCTACGGCGCCCGGCGCGGCAACCACGAGGTGATGGTGCGCGGCACCTTCGCCAATCCGCGCTTCCGCAACCAGCTCGCCCCCGGCACCGAGGGCGGCCACACCACCCACCAGCCCAGCGGCGAACCGATGTTCATCTACGACGCCGCCATGCGCTACGCCGAAGAGGGCGTGCCGCTGGTGGTGCTGGCCGGCAAGGAGTACGGCTCCGGTTCGTCCCGCGACTGGGCGGCCAAGGGGCCGCGCCTGCTGGGCGTGCGGGTGGTCATCGCCGAGAGCTACGAGCGCATCCACCGCTCCAACCTGGTGGGCATGGGGATCCTGCCGCTGCAGTTCCTCGATGGCGCCAGCGCCGACTCCCTGGGTCTCGATGGCACCGAGACGTACGCCATCACCGGGCTCGACGGCGGCGCCGCGAAGGAGGTGGAGGTCACGGCCACCGCCGAAGACGGCCGCACCACCCGCTTCACCGCCCGGGTGCGCATCGACACGCCGCAGGAGATCGACTACTACCGCCACGGCGGCATCCTGCCCTACGTACTGCGTCAGCTGGCGAGCCGCTGAGGGCGCCGGCATGAGCGAGGAGACCCCCATGGACATGGAACTCAACGCCATTACCGCCGTTTCCCCGGTGGACGGGCGCTACGGTGACAAGACCGCCGAGCTGCGGCCGATCTTCAGCGAATACGGCCTCATCCGCCACCGCGTGATGGTCGAGGTTCGCTGGCTCCAGGCGCTGGCCGCCGAGCCCGGCATCGCCGAGGTGCCGGCCTTCTCCGACGAGGCCAACGAGCGTCTGGAACAGCTGGTCGGCGGCTTCGACGAGAGCGCCGCGCGGCGGGTTAAGAACATCGAGGCCACCACCAACCACGACGTCAAGGCGGTGGAGTACTTCATCAAGGAGCGCATCGCCGACCTGCCCGAGCTGGCGGCGGTGAGCGAGTTCGTCCACTTCGCCTGCACCTCGGAGGACATCAACAACCTCGCCTATGCGCTGATGCTGCGCGAGGCGCGCACCCAGGCGCTGCTGCCGGCCATAGACGAGCTCGTCGACCGGGTGGCGGAGCTGAGTCACGCCCTCGCCGACCAGCCGATGCTGGCGCGCACCCACGGGCAGCCCGCCTCCCCCACCACCCTGGGCAAGGAGCTGGCCAACGTCGCTTTCCGGCTGCGGCGCCAACGCGAGCAGGTGGTCATGGTGCCGCTGCTGGGCAAGATCAACGGTGCCGTGGGCAACTACAACGCCCATCTGGTGGCCTATCCCGAGGTCGACTGGCCGGGGCTGGCGCAGCGCTTCGTGCGCGGCCTCGGTCTGGACTGGAACGCCTACACCACCCAGATCGAACCCCACGATTTCATCGCCGAGTTCTTCGATGCCACGGCGCGCTTCAACACCGTGCTGGTGGATCTGTCGCGGGACATCTGGGGCTACATCTCCCACGGCTACTTCAAGCAGCGCACCGTCGAGGGCGAGGTCGGCTCCTCGACCATGCCGCACAAGGTCAACCCCATCGACTTCGAGAACGCCGAGGGCAATCTCGGCGTGGCCAACGCGCTGTTCGACCATCTGGCGGCGAAACTGCCGGTGTCGCGCTTCCAGCGTGATCTCACCGACTCCACGGTGCTGCGCAACCTCGGGGTCGGCGTGGCCCACTCCCTCATCGCCTACCGCTCGGCCCTGAAGGGGCTGGGCAAGCTGGAGGCGGCGCCGGAACGGCTGGACGCCGATCTCGAGCAGTCATGGGAGGTGCTGGCCGAGGCCATCCAGACGGTGATGCGCCGCTACGGCGTGGACGAGCCGTACGAGCGGCTGAAGGCGCTGACGCGCGGCAAGGGGATCAACCGTGAGGGGGTGGCGGCGTTCGTCGAGGAGCTGCCGATTCCGGATGAGGCGAAGGCGCGGCTCAGGGAGCTGACGCCGGCGTCCTACACCGGTAATGCGCGGGAGCAGGCGGAGAGGCTCTGAGGTTTCTGGTCGCTCCGCAGGGCGGGTGCCGGCCGGTGGGGGTGGGGTCCGGCCCGAAGGGACGCCGTGAATACGTCCCTGTAGGCTCGACGGCCGCATCCCTGCGGCCGACG
>CAZGJO010000209.1:0-3633 GCA_964525685.1 uncultured Ectothiorhodospiraceae bacterium
CTGCTGATCATCACGGTGATCTTCGGGGACCTGTTCACTCGCGTCATCGTCGGTGATGCGGGGGACGACTACCGGCTGGGGAATCTGCTCTGGAGCCTGTCGCTGGCGACCAGCTATCTGCTGGTGGTGATCTCGGCGCCGACCTTCGGCGCGGTCATGGACGGCACCGGTCGCAAGAAGCAGTTCCTGTTCGCCAGCTATCTGCTCACGGTGGTGGCCACTGCGGCCCTGTGGTTCGTGGCACCGGGGTACGCCCTGCTGGGGGTGCTGCTGATCATCGTCTCCAACTACGCCTATGCCATCGGCGAATCGTTCATCGCCGCCTTCCTGCCGGAGCTGGCGAAGCCGGAGGAGATGGGCCGGGTCTCCGGTTTCGGCTGGGCGCTGGGCTACATCGGCGGCATGGTGGCCACCGCCTTCACCCTGCTGATGCTCGGCGAGGTCAGCGAGGAGAACTTCGATCGCATCCGCTGGGTCGGGCCGTTCGCCGCCGCGTTCTTCCTGATCTGTGCCATCCCCACCTTCCTCTGGCTGCGCGAGCGCACCCCGCCGCGCCCGCTGCCCCACGGCGTCAGCTGGCTGCGCCTGGGCATGCGGCGGCTGCGCGACTCCTGGAACGGGGTGCGCCACTTCCCCGATCTGACCCGGTTCCTGGCCTCGCTGTTCTTCTCCATGGCGGGGATCTACATCATCATCAGCTACGCCTTCATCTACGGCTCCCAGGTCATCGAATGGGACGAGTCCACACGGGTGCTGATGTTCGTGGCGGTGCAGATCTCCGCGGCCGTCGGTGCGCTCGCCTTCGGCCTGATCCAGGACGGCCTCGGGGCGAAACGCACCTATCTGATGACGCTGGGGGTCTGGATCGGGGCGATCCTGCTCATCCGCTGGACCGAGGCGCTCACCGGTGGTCTCAACCAGCTTCTGGGCACCGCCTGGGAGGCGCAGTTCGTCTTCGTGGCGGTGGGCGTGGTCGCCGGGATCGCCCTGGGCTCCTGCCAGTCGGCGGGGCGCACCGTGGTGGGGCTGTTCTCGCCCCGGGCGCGGGCGGCGGAGCTGTTCGGCTTCTGGGGCGTCTCCCTGCGGCTGGCGGGGGCCTTCGGGCTGCTGGCGGTGGGCCTGCTGCAGTTCCTGGTCGGGCTGGAGAACGCGATCCTCTTCTGCGCCCTGCTCTTTGCCGTGGCCGGGGGCGTCGCCCTCAGCGTCGGCGAGTCGCGGGGACGGCGGCGCGCCCGCGCCGCCGACCGACTGGAGGCGCGGCGCGGAGAGGGCTAGGGCTGCCCCGGGCCGTCAGCCGATCGGTTTGGTGGGGTTGCGGCGCGGCAGCAGGACCGCAAGGGGCTGCTCGCGCACGGCCCGACCGTAGGCGCGCAGCACCCGACCGGGTTTGCCGATGCGCACGCCGCGCGCCTTCAGTGCCACCCACAGGGCGAGGCCGAAGCTGACCCAGAGGTTCACCGCGCCGATGAGCAGGGCGAAGGCCAGGTACATCCCGAAGGTCGCCCCGCCGGGGAAGCCGTCGGCCACGGCGTAGCCCAGGTTGGCGGTGGCGAAGGCCACGTGGCGGATGTCCAGCGGCAGGCTCAGCAGATAGCCCACGTAGGCGGTCACCCCGAGCAGAACGCCGAAGAAGAAGTTGCCCATCAGCGAGCCGTAGTGCTTCTCCATATAGTGGGCGAAACGCCGCCGCCGACGGGGGGAGACCCGGCGCAGCAGCGGATGCTGCTCCAGCCGCGCGCCGAGGTTCAGGTAGACGGCGCGGTTGTCGAAGTAGCCGGCGATGAGCCCGGACAGGAAGAGCCAGACCCCGGCGATGGCCGCGTAGAACAGGGCCAGGCCGGCCAGCGGCCGCAACTCCTGGAGCAGGTAGTCGGAGGTGGCCGGATCCACCAGCGGTTCGCCGCGCCACAGGGCGTAACCGGTGGCCAGCAGCAGGGCGACGGAGAGGGCGATGGTGACGTTGCCGACCACGGCGGCGAACTGGGAGCGTCCCACCTGGATGAGCAGGTCGGCCAGTTTGCGCGGATTGGCGCCGCCGTGCTCCCCGCGCTCCACCGCCTGAGCGAAGTGGGCCGCCGTCATCGCCGGCTGTTTGGTGGCCACGGTGAAGTTGAGGACGTGGATGATCATGAAGCCGATGCCGTAGTTGAGACTGACCAGCACCGTCTCCAGCTCGCGGCTGATGTCGAACCCCATGATCCGGATCTTGATGAGCGCCATCAGGGCGATGATGATCCCGGCCCCGGCACCGGACCCGAGTATCTGCAGGTACTCCCGCCGCCCCTGGGTGACGTACTTCTCGCCGTGGCCGCTGGCCTTCTCGGTGACGCTGCGCGCGACCAGGCGCGCATTCTTGTTCCACAGGGCGGTGAGGGTGCGCCGCTCCACGTTGGCGCGCACCAGCCTCTTGAACAGCTTGACCAGCGCCACGCGGCGGCGGTCGCGGTCCGAGGGATCGAGGATGTCGAGGAGCGCCTCGATGCGGTGCAGCGTCTGCTCCAGCCGCTCCAGCAGATGGGTCAGGCGGAAGCTGGAACCACGCGTGACCGCCCTGTTCCGGACCCGCTCCACCTGGGCATGGCACTGTTCCAGCAGGACGCGCGCCTGGGCGCAGTCGTAGAATTCGTCGCGGTCGCCGTTGAGCCACGCCTCGTAGGCGGAGGAGAAGTGCGCGATCTCCCGCTGCAGGCCGATGAAGGCGGAGTTGCGATCGGCGACCTTCGGATCGACGCGCAGCAGGTCCGGCTCCAGCTCCTCGGCGGCCACCCAGACGGCGAGCATCTCGCTGGCGTAGAGGATCTCCCGGATGCCGTGGCGATAGATGGACTCCACGTCCTCGTCCCCGGGACTCAACAGCGTGCTGAACAGCCGCAGCCAGTTGTCCTCCGAGACCCGGCCGACCCACTCGCCGTCGTGGTCGGCGTGGAAGACCATGGCCAGGGCGTGGCGGAAGTTCTCGCGGTCGAGCGGGGCCGGGTTCACGCGCTCGAAGAGCCGCTCGTTGAACTCGCTGAAGAAGCCGCGCCGCGAGTAGAGGCCGAGCCCGGTGAGCACCGGGAAGAATCCGCGCTCCTCCAGCCACTGGCGCAACCGCTCGGCAATGACCGTCCGGGTCTCCGGATCCTCTTCCAGAGCCAGGATCAGCTCCTGCATGCGGCGCAGGACCGGTGCAATGCCCCCCTTGCGCGGCGGTCGCAGCCAGTCCACCAGCAGGGTCAGGGTGTCGACGGCGTCGGGCGCGTCGTCGCCACCGGTCTGGAGGTCGTCGAGCAGGACGCGGACATTGCGGTATTCCGGCAGGGCGTTCATCGGCGTCGTATCCCCGGTAGTCAGTCGGTTGCGGGTGGTGGCCCGGTTCGAGCGGGCGCGCAGTCTAACCGCATCGCATGGCAACGCCAACAGCGCCACACCGGTTCCGGAAAACCCCTGCGTAACTGGTTGATTCGCGTCGGCTAAGTCGGAGCGTCCGCTTGACCGGCGGGCGGCGGTGTGGCAGGTTGTGCGGATACAGGGGCCCCGCCAGTGCGGGGTTCTTCCGTTTCCAGCCCCACCGAATCGTTCGGAGACAACAGCAGGCATGCCCACGATATCCCTGCCCGACGGCAGTCAGCGCGCCTTCGACGGCCCCGTGAC
>CAZGJO010000210.1:0-3623 GCA_964525685.1 uncultured Ectothiorhodospiraceae bacterium
GAGAGCATCACGCCGTCGGGGTTCATGGCGATGACCTCGGCCGCCGGGGTGGTCGCCGGGACCACCGTCACCCGGCAGCCGGCCTCGACCAGCAGCCGCAGGATATTGCGCTTGATGCCGAAGTCGTAGGCGACCACGTGGTAGTCGAGCCGGTCGGCCGGGGTCGCCTCCGGCATCCCCTCGGCGTAGCGCCAGACGCCCTGGCGCCACTCGTAGGATTCCGCCGTGGTCACCTCCCGCGCCAGATCCATCCCGGCCAGCCCGGGGAATTCGCGCGCCGCCGCGATGGCCTCCTCGGCGCTGATCCCCTCGCCGGCCATGAGGCAGCCCGCCTGCGCCCCGCTCTCACGCAGCACCCGGGTCAGCTCGCGGGTGTCGACATCGGCGATGGCCACCGTCCCCTGGCGCGCCAGGTAGTCCGGCAGCGCCTCCGTGGCGCGGTAGTTGCTGAGGCGCCGGGGCAGATCGCGGATCACCAGCCCGGCGGCCTGGACGCCCTCCGACTCGGCATCGCCGTCGTTGGTGCCGACGTTGCCGACATGGGAGCCGGTCAGGGTCACGATCTGCCGCCGATAGGAGGGGTCGGTGAGGATCTCCTGGTAGCCGCTCATGGCGGTATTGAAGACCACCTCGCCGACGCTCCGGCCATCGGCGCCGATGGACACCCCTTCGAAGACAGTACCGTCCGCCAGGGCCAGTATCGCGGGCTTGTGCAAGGGAACCTCCCGGTGCAGACATGCAGAGCGGGAAAAGGGGACAGTCCCCTTTTCCCGCCCGCGGTTCAAGGATAGCGCTATGGTAATCCACGGCCAACAGCCGGGGAAGGGGTGACCCGGGGGACCCGCCCCTTTTTCAGTCCTCGAGGCCGAGCACGTCCCGCATATCGTACAGCCCCGGTCCCCGCGGGCTCAGCCAGCCGGCGGCGCGGACCGCCCCGCCGGCAAAGGTCTGACGGCTGGAGGCCTTGTGGGTGATCTCCAGCCGCTCGCCGTCGCCGGCGAACAGCACGGTGTGGTCGCCGACCACATCCCCGCCCCGGATGGTCTCGAAGCCGATGGTCTGTCGGTCGCGCTCACCGGTGTGACCGTGGCGGCCGTAGACCGCGCACTCGGCCAGATCCCGGCCGAGGGCATCGGCAACCACCTCGCCCATGCGCAGGGCCGTGCCCGAGGGGGCGTCGACCTTGTGGCGGTGGTGGGCCTCGATGATCTCGACGTCCACGCTATCGCCCAGGGCGCGCGCCGCCATCTCCAGCAGCTTCAGGCTGAGGTTCACGCCGACGCTCATGTTCGGCGCGAAGACGATGCCGATGTCGGCGGCGGCGGCCTCGATGGCCCGCCGCCCCGCCTCGTCGAAGCCGGTGGTGCCGATGACCATGGCGCAGCCCGCCCGGCGACACACCGCCAGGTGGGCCAGGGTCGCCTCCGGCCGGGTGAAGTCGATGACCACGTCACAGTCACCGGCCACCGCGTCCAGATCACCGACCACCGTCACTCCCAGCGGACCGAGCCCCGCCAGGGTCCCGGCATCGGTTCCGACGACATCGGCCTCCGGGTGGTCCACGGCGGCGGCCAGCTCCATCTCCTCGGCCGCCACCACCGCCGCGACGAGGGCGCGGCCCATGCGGCCACCCGTCCCGAGAATACCTATCTTCGCCATAGTCCGCCTCGTCTGAAACGACCCTTTCAGGTCCGCATGTTGTCGAAGAACTTCTTCACGCCGTCCAGCCAGGAGTGGGAGCGCGGCTTGTGCTTGCGCCCGTCGGCCTGAAGCGAGGCCTCCAGCGCCTCCAGCAGCTCCTTCTGCTCCTTGTTCAGCTTCACCGGCGTCTCCACCACCACGCGGCAGAGCAGGTCACCGGCCTCACCGCCGCGCACGGAGGTCACACCCTTGCCGCGCAGTCGGAAGACCTTGCCACTCTGGGTCTCGGCCGGCACCTTCACGGAGGCCTTGCCGTTCAGCGTCGGCACCTCGATCTCGCCGCCCAGGGCCGCGGTGACGAAGGAGATCGGCACCTCGCAGTGCAGATCGTTGCCGTCCCGCTGGAAGATCTCGTGCGGCTTGACCTGGATGTGGACGAACAGGTCCCCCGGCGGGCCGCCGTTCTCGCCGGCCTCGCCCTCGCCGGAGAGGCGGATGCGATCGCCGGTGTCGACCCCGGCCGGCACCTTCACCGACAGGGTCTTCTCTTCCTGAACCGTGCCGTCGCCGTGGCAGGCGTCGCAGGGGTCGCTGATGATCTCGCCCCGGCCATGACAGCGGGGGCACGCCTGCTGCACGGTGAAGAAGCCCTGCTGCATGCGCACCTGGCCGATGCCGTTACAGGTCGGGCAGGAGTCCGGCTTGCTCCCCGGCTTGGCGCCGGAGCCGTCACACTTCTCGCACGGCACCGCCGTGGGGAAGCGGATGCGCGAGGTGGTCCCCTGCACCGCCTCCTCCAGGGAGATGGTCAGGTTGTAGCGCAGGTCGGCGCCGCGAAAGACCTGGCGGCCGCCGCCACGGCCCCCGCCCCCGCCGAAGATGTCGCCGAAGACGTCGCCGAAGATGTCGTGGAAGCTGGCGCCGCCGCCGAAGCCGCCGGCGCCGCCGCCCATACCGCCCATGCCGCCCTCGACCCCGGCGTGGCCGAACTGGTCGTAGGCGGCCCGCTTCTGGGTATCACTGAGGACGTCGTAGGCCTCGCGGGCCTCGGCGAACTTCTCCTCGGCCTCTTCGTCATCCGGATTGCGGTCCGGATGGTATTTCATGGCCATCCGCTTGAAGGCCTTCTTGATCTCGTCCTCGCTGGCGTTCTTCTGAACGCCGAGAACCTCGTAATAATCGCGTTTCGACATGGTCCTTCCGATTCCGTTGGGACGCCCGTCTTCCGGGCGCGCTCGGATTCCGCCCCGAAACGCAGCGACAGGCGAGGTCGCCCCCGCCTGTCGCTGCGCTCACCGTTACGGCCGAGGCCGTGGTCTACTTCTTGTCGTCGCCGTTGTCGTCGTTCACTTCCTCGAACTCGGCGTCCACCACGTCGTCCTGACCTTCGCCCCCCTGGGCCTGCTCGGCCCCGGCGGCGGCATCGGCGGCACCGCCGGCCTGCTGGCTGTACGCCTTCTCGGCGATGCCGGCGGCGGCCTGGGAGAGGGCCTGGACCTTCTCGTCGATGGTCTCCTTGTCGTCCCCTTCCATGGCCTCTTCCAGCGCCTTGATGGCCTCTTCCACCCCGTTCTTCTCGTCCCCGCTCACCTGGTCGCCCAGGTCGCTGATGGACTTGCGGGTGGAGTGGATCAGGTTGTCGGCCTGGTTGCGCGTCTCCACCAGCTCGCGGAACCTGGCGTCATCGGCCGCGTGCTGCTCGGCGTCCTCGACCATCTTCTCGATCTCTTCGTCCGACAGGCCGCCGGAGGCGCGGATGGTGATGGTCTGCTCGTGGCCGGTGGCCTTGTCCTTCGCCGAGACGTTGAGCAGGCCGTTGGCGTCGATGTCGAAGGAGACCTCGATCTGCGGCACACCGCGCGGCGCCGGCGGGATGTCCGACAGGTCGAAGCGGCCCAGCGACTTGTTCTCCGACGCCTTCTCGCGCTCGCCCTGGAGGACATGGACGGTCACGGCCGTCTGGTTGTCCTCGGCGGTGGAGA
>CAZGJO010000211.1:0-3602 GCA_964525685.1 uncultured Ectothiorhodospiraceae bacterium
ATTGTGGGTGAAGCGGATCCCCACCTCGGGGCGCGCCAGCGCCAGCCGACGCACCACCTCGTCGAGATGGACCAGCTCGGTGCGCTCGGTGCGCAGGAACTTGCGCCGAGCCGGGGTATTGAAGAAGAGATCGCGGATGGTCGTGGTGGTCCCCACCGGGTGGGCCGCCGGCTGCGGTTCCGACGGCTGCGCGCCGCCCTCCACCGCCAGCTCCCAGCCGCTCTCGGCGCCGTCCCGTCGCGACACCAGCCGCAGCCGCGCCACGGCGGCGATACTGGCCAGCGCCTCGCCGCGAAAACCGAGGCTGGCCACCGTCTCCAGCTCCTCCGGCGTGGCGATCTTGCTGGTGGCGTGGCGCGTCACCGCCAGCGCCATGTCGTCCGGATGGATCCCGGCGCCGTCGTCGCGCACCGACAGCCGCCGCACCCCGCCGCCCTCGGCCTCCACCGTCAGACGCGTCGCCCCGGCATCCAGGGCGTTCTCCAGCAGCTCCTTGAGCACCGACGCCGGCCGCTCCACCACCTCGCCGGCGGCGATCTGGTTGGCGAGCTGGCTGGAGAGGGGCCGGATCCGGCGGGGTTCAGTCAAGGGCGGGCGAACGGGTGGTGTCAGCTGTCACTGGTGCCGGTGGGGATGCGCAGGCGCGCGCCCACCGGCAGGATGTCGCCATCGAGGCCATTGGTGCGGCGCAGCTCTTCGGTGGGCACCTGGTAACGGCGGGCGATGGCGGTGAGCGTCTCGCCGCGGGCGACCACGTGCTCGTCCCGCGAGCCGCCGCCCTTGCTGGCCCAGTAGGTCCCCGGCGGCGCATTGCGGCTGAAATAGCGACGGGCGCCCTGAAGCAGCGCCCTGGCCAGCCGCTGCTGATGGCCGGCGGAATTCAGCCGGCGCTCCTCTTCGGGATTGGAGATGAAGCCCGCCTCCACCAGGATGGACGGCACATCGGGGGAGCGCAGCACCTGGAAACGCGCCTGCTCGACGCTCGACTGGTGCAGACGGTTGAAACCACCGACCTCCCGCAGCACCTCCGAGCCGACGTCCAGGCTCGCCTCGATGGCCCCGGTGCGCGAGAGATCCAGCAGCACCGAGGCCAGCGTGTCGTCCTTGTCACGCAGCCGCACGCCGCCGACCAGGTCGGCCTCGTTCTCGCTCTCCGCGAGCCACTCCGCCCGCGACGAGGTGGCGCCGTTCTGCGCCAGGGCGAAGACCGAAGCACCGCGCGCCTGCGGATTCGTGAAGGCATCCGCGTGGATGGAGATGAAGAGATCGGCATCCGCCGCCCGCGCCCGGCTCACCCGCTCGCGCAGCGGCACGTAGTAGTCGCCGTCGCGGATCATCAGCGGCGTCATGCCGCGCTCGTCCTCCACCAGCGTCTCCAGACGGCGGGCGATGGCCAGCGCCACATCCTTCTCGTAGACCCCCGACGGACCGATGGCGCCCGGATCCTCCCCGCCGTGGCCCGCATCGATGGCGATGATCAGATCGCGCTCCCCGGCGGTGCCGGCCTCCTCCGCCTCGCGGACCACCTCCATGATGGACTCTTCCCGCTCTTCCTGGGCGGTGTCGCTGGTGAGGTCGATGACCAGGCGGTGGCCGTACTGATCGTTGGGTTCGAGCTGCAGCACCTCGCTGGAGACCTCGCGCTCCATGTCCAACACCATGCGCAGCTCGCTCTCGCCGCGCCTGCCGCTGCGGATGCGGCGCAGCCAGGTGTCGTCGACGTCCACATCCGCGAGGCTCGCCTTGAGTTCGGCATTACTGAGATCGAGGACGACGCGGTGCGGCTCGTCCAGCTGGAAGAGGTCGTGTTCGATTTCCCGGCTGATGTCGAGCACCACCCGGAGGCTGTCGGGCGCCTGCCAGATGCGCACGTCGTCGACGGCCACCGGTCCGGCCTGAACGGCGAACGGCATGAAGAAGATTAACGCCAGAAAGATGCGTCGCACCTTTGGAGACCCCCTGGAATCCCGGTTCCGGATGAACGAGATATGGCCACAACCCGTTGTTCGTTCGGATTATCGGGGGGAGAGCGTCAAAAAATCAAGGGGTGATAGCCAAATTTTTCCACACTCGGAACGGGCTTCGACGGAAACTTGACGCCCCGTGCCGTCCGTTCCGGGGGCCAGGGTCACTGTCAGATCGGCGCCCGGCAGCCATCCGGCGCCGTTTTCCGGCCACTCCAGCAGGCACAGCGCGCCACCGTCAAGATCTTCGCGCACCCCGAGGAATTCCAGCTCCTCCGGGTCGCCGAGGCGGTAGAGATCGAAGTGGCGCACGCGGTATGCGCCGAGATCGTAGGGTTCCACCAGGGTATATGTCGGACTTTTGACGGGTCCGTCGTGGCCCAGGGCGTGGAGGAAGCCGCGCACCAGGGTGGTCTTGCCCATGCCCAGGGTGCCGTGGAGGAAGAGTCGGCCGGTGGCGGGCGCCGCCCGGGCCAGCGCCGCCCCCAGTGCCTCGGTGGCGGCGGTCTCGGTCAGCTGTCCCGCGCGCTGCGCCAGCGGCTCACCCATGGCGACCTCACCCCGCGCTCATCTGCATCGGTCGGGCGTGGGGGTTGGCGAGCATGCGCACGTGGGGCAGCAGATCGGTGGCAATGAGACCGCGCTCGCCGCCATCGTCGGCGGCGGCATCACCGGCGGCACCGTGCAGGCTGACCCCGGTGCGCGCCGCCGCTTCCACCCCGAGGCCCTGTGCGCGCAGGCTGGCGATGATCCCGGTGAGCACGTCACCGACCCCGCCGGTGGCCATGCCGGGATTGCCGTCCAGCGCCACCGCCGGCCCCTCGCGGGAGGGGCCGAGGACCACCGTGCCGGCCCCCTTGAGCACACAGACACCGTGGAAACGGCGCTGCAGCTCGGCGGCGGCGGCGAAGCGATCACGCTGCACCCGGGCCGCATCGGTCTCCAGCAGCGCCGCCGCCTCGCCGGGATGGGGCGTCATGATCCAGTCATCGCGATGGCGCGGCGCCTCGGCCAGCAGCTTGAGGGCGTCGGCATCCACCACCAGCGGCCGCGGACAGTCGAGCACCGCCTCGAACATCAGCCGCCCCCACAGCTCCAGGCCCAGCCCCGGCCCGATGGCCACCGCATCGGCCTGCTCGATGAGCGGCTGCAGATCCTCGACGCGCTCCACCCCGTGGGCCATCAGATGGGGACAGGCGGCGCTGATCAGCGCCGCGTGGGTGTTCCGCGTGGCCAGCGTCACCAGCCCCGCGCCGCTGCGCGCCGCCGCCTCGCCGGCCATGCGCACCGCCCCGATCATCCCGTTGTCGCCACCGATGACCAGCACATGGCCGGCCTGGCCCTTGTGCAGCGTGCGCGAGCGCCACGGCAGCGCCCGCGGCAGCTCGTCCGCCGCCTCCAGCAGCCGCGCCGCCGGTCGCGCCCCCTGACCGACCCGCTCCGGCACCTCCAGATCGTCGAACAGCACCTCACCGGCGCGCTCCGGCCCCTCGCCGGTGAACAGCCCCACCTTCAGACCGATGAAACTCACCGTCGCCCAAGCGCGAGTCGCCACCCCGAGCACCGCGCCGGTATCGGCGTGCAGCCCGGAGGGGATGTCCACCGCCAGCACCGGCTTCCCGGCGCGGTTGAGCGCCT
>CAZGJO010000212.1:0-3580 GCA_964525685.1 uncultured Ectothiorhodospiraceae bacterium
GGAAGGGGATGCCGTCCAGCGGCTTGCCGTTCTCGTCCTTGTGCTTCTTGATGTCCACGCCGTCGGGGTTGTTCGACCCCACCTCGTGCAGCGCGATGATGTGCGCGATCACCAGGGCGATCAGGATGATCGGCAGGGCGATGACGTGCAGCGCGAAGAAGCGGTTGAGCGTCACGTCGGAGACGATGTAGTCACCGCGCACCCACAGGGCCAGCTGCTCACCGATGATCGGCACGGCGCCGAACAGCTCGATGATCACCTGGGCACCCCAGTAGGACATCTGGCCCCAGGGGAGCAGGTAGCCCAGGAAGGCCTCGGCCATCAGCGCGATGTAGATCAGCACGCCGAAGATCCAGACCAGCTCGCGCGGCTTCTTGTACGAGCCGTACATCAGACCGCGCAGGATGTGCAGATAGACCACGATGAAGAAGGCCGAGGCGCCCGCCGCGTGGAGGTAACGCATCAGCCAGCCCCAGTTCACGTCACGCATGATGAACTGGATCGAGGAAAAGGCCTCGTCGGCATCCGGCTTGTAGCTCATGGTCAGGTAGATGCCGGTGATGATCTGGATCACCAGGACCAGCAGCGCCAGGGAGCCGAAGAAATACCAGAAATTGAAGTTCTTGGGGGCGTAGTACTCGGACAGGTGCTCCTTCCACATCTTGGACATGGGGAAGCGGTCGTCGATCCACCCCGCCAGGGCTCGCATCATGCTCATCACGCGGCTCCTTCTTCTGCAGGTTCATCCTCGCCCACCAGGATGGTGGTCTCGGTGAGGTAGTAGTGCGGGGGCACCTCGAGATTGGTGGGCGCCGGCACACCGGAGTAGACCCGCCCGGCGATATCGAAGAACGAGCCGTGGCACGGGCAGAAGAAGCCCCCGCGCCAGTCCGGGCCCATGCTCTCCGCAGCGATCTCGGGCCGGAAGGTCGGCGAGCACCCGAGATGGGTACAGATGCCGACCAGCACCATGTATTCCGGCTTGATGGAGCGCATCGGGTTCTGCGCGTACGGCGGCTGCTGCTCGACCTCGGAATCGGGGTCGCGCAGCTTGTCACGCACCTCCTCGAGACCCTCGAGGTGTTCCTCGGAACGCCGCACGATCCAGACCGGGCTACCCCGCCACTCGACGGTCACCATCTGGCCGACCTCCAGTTTCCCGACGTCCACTTCCACCGGCATGCCGGCCGCTTCCGCCTGGGCGTTGGGCCAGAACGACTGGAAGAACGGGACTGCCGCATAGACCACGCCGACTCCGCCGACCACCGTTGTCGCGGCCGTCAGGAAGCGGCGTTTGCTGAGATCCACGCCATCTGTACTCATCTTTAGGACACTCCAGAGTTGAAACGTGCCGAACGCCTCGGGTTCTCCCCCCGGCGCCTCATCCTAGGTCAGAAAATTCTAATATACTTGAACCGGCCTGGAATGATTAGCGGCGTAGTTTCGTTGATTTGCCCTGCCCCGGTCAAGGTCTCTCGAGCAGGGTTTCCGTGCCCTCATGCAGGCGAGGGTACATCCACGAACTGGTGTTCGAGCTCGAAGACCTCCGCCAGATGCGCACCCAGCGCCGCCGGCCCGAAGGTCTCGGTGGCGTGATGGCCGCAACCGAAGAAGTCGATACCGCATTCCCGCGCCACATGCACCGTCGGCTCGCCGGTCTCGCCACTGAGATAGGCGTCCACGCCCAGCGCCGCCGCCTCGTCGATGAAGCCGTCGGCGCCGCCGCTGCACCACGCGATACGCTCCAGCCGCTCCGGGCCGCCGGCCACATGGACCGGCGCGCGGCCCAGGGTCCCCGCCAGTTGCGCGGCCAGCTCAGCCCCGGTCATCGGTTCCGGGAGCCGCCCGTGGAAGCCCAGCGCGCGCCCGTCGCGCACCGCGAAGGGCCCTTCCACCCGCCAGCCCATGGCCGCGGCCCAGCGTGCGTTGTTACCGAGCGTCGGGTGGGCGTCCAGGGGCAGGTGGTAGGCGAGCAGGTTCACCCCCGCCGTCAGCAGGCGGCTCAGGCGGCGCTGCTTCATCCCCACCACGCGGGGGTCCTCCCCCTTCCAGAAGAAGCCGTGGTGGACCAGCAGGGCATCGGCGCCGCGCTCCACCGCCGCGTCGATGAGTGCCTGGCTGGCGGTCACGCCGCTGACCAGGCGCCGGATCTCCGGTCGCCCCTCCACCTGCAGGCCGTTGGGCGCATAGTCCCCGAATGCCGCACATTCGAGCTGCTCGTCGATATAACTCAGGATGCTCGCCCTGTCCGCCATGCGTGCGCCTCCGCTTTTGGTTACCATTCCGGAATCGAACGGGGAGTATATCAATGCGGCTACAGCGTCTGATCACCTTCATCTTCCAGGCGGCCACGGTGGGGCTGGCGGCGGCCGTGGTCCTGATCCTGGTCCAGCCCGACTGGCTGGGGAACACGGCCACCGTGGAGATCCACCAGGAGCGCGGCGGCGAACCGGCCCCCGGCCCCGATTCCTATACCGAGGCGGTGGAGCGCGCCGCGCCGGCGGTGGTCAACGTCTATACCCGCAAGCGCGTGGTCCGGCACGAACACCCCTTCATGGACGATCCCTTCTTCCGCCGCTTCTTCGGCGACGACTTCGGCATGCCGCGCGAGCGCATGGAGAGCAGCCTCGGCTCCGGTGTGGTGGTCAGCGACGACGGCTACATCCTGACCAACCACCACGTCATCCAGGGCGCCGACGCCATCGAGGTGGCGCTGTACGACGGCCGCACCGCCGAGGCCCGGGTGGTCGGCTCCGATCCCGAGACCGACCTGGCGGTGCTGCACGTCGATCTGGACGATCTGCCCCACATCCGCTTCGGCGACTCCGAGGATGCCCGGGTCGGCGACGTGGTGCTGGCCATCGGCAATCCGTTCGGCGTCGGCCGCACCGTGACCCAGGGGATCATCAGCGCCACCGGGCGCAGCCAGATGCGCCTCTCCGCCTTCGAGAACTTCATCCAGACCGACGCCGCCATCAACCCCGGCAACTCCGGCGGCGCCCTGGTGGACAGCGAGGGCCGGCTGATCGGGATCAACACCGCCATCTATTCGCGCACCGGCGGCCACCAGGGGATCGGCTTCGCCATCCCCGCCCACGCCGCCGAGACCATCCTTACCGCCCTGCTGGAGCACGGCGAGGTGGTACGCGGCTGGCTCGGCGTCGAGGTCCAGAGCCTGTCACCGGATCTGCGCGAATCGTTCCACATCGAGGGCGACGAGGGGGTACTCATCGCCGGCGTCTTCCGCGACGGCCCGGCCCACACCGCCGGCCTGCGGCCCGGGGATGTCATTACCGCCGTCGAGGGAGAGCCGCTGGAAGGTGTGGAGTCGGGCCTGCGCCGGATCAGCGAGCTGACCCCCGGCGAGACCGTCACGGTCACGGGCTACCGCGACGGCGAGTCGATGACCTGGGATGTCGAGGTGGCCCGCCGGCCGGTCCCGCAGCGCTAGCCCGCCAGCCAGCCCACCCAGGCGGCGTGCAACTCGGGGGTGGTGGCGGCCACCGCCGAACGGGCGCCGAGCGCCGGTGTGAAGACCGGCTCGCCGTCCAGCGTCGTCGCGCGCCCGCCGGCCTCTTCC
>CAZGJO010000213.1:0-3535 GCA_964525685.1 uncultured Ectothiorhodospiraceae bacterium
CGGGGTACGTGAACACCGTCGCGCCGGGGGCCTTCGCGCCGCGCCCCGGTGACCGACCGCTGACCAAGTTCGAACAGCGCGGTGAGCGGCTCGGCCACGGCGTCTTCGATCTCGTCTACCGGCGCACCGATTGAGCGGGTAGACTGACCCCGCGTTCAACGCCTGGAGGAAAGGATGTTCCCGGAAAGCTTCGGCCAGCTCGCCCTGCTGCTCGTCCCCTTCCTGCTCGGGGCGGTGGTTGCCCTGGGCGGGGTCATCGTCGGCGCCGCCTTCTACAACAGGCTGCTGGCGCGGCGTGAACACCAGCGCCACCTGCGCGGCCAGGTCTCCGAGCTGGTGGCCCAGGCCTACGAGGTGGAGCACTGGCTGCGCCAGCTGCGCTCCGCGCGCCTGCTCACCGGGCCGCCGCTGGAGACCCCGAACCCCATGAAGCACGTGCGCACCATCGCCCAGCTCCACGTCCCGGAGCTGCAGGCGGACGTGCGCCGTCTGGCCCGGGCGGTGGACGACTTCGAGGAGTGGGTGAACCAGGGCGTGCAGGAGAAGCACAACACCCGCCAGGTCAGCGAGGCGACCCTGAACCGCTACCCCGATGTCCACCGTGCGGTGCTGGATGCGATTACCGAGCTGGCCACCAACGCCCAGGGGCTGATCCGCGAGCGCTGAACCCCCTTCCGGTGCGGTCCCTGAATCGCACCCCTCTGACTTTTCCGCGAAACCTGTCAAATTTTGGACAAACAGAACCGTCCGCGCCCGTGGCACGTTGTCGGGATGGTAGGCTTCCACCATGATCAGAAATACTCTCCCGAGTATGGTCATTGCTTTGTGGCCGGCCCGCGGGACCCCTTCTTCCCTGGTGGATGACACGATGGAGCAACGAGCAGAGGAGGCGCGGCGATGGGACCACGGACAGCATGCAGCAGCCAGCCACAGCCGGCCGCCTGCGCGGTTTCTGCCCGCGCTCGCGTGTGCGTTCGCCCTGCTCGGTGCGGAGGGATGGGTGATGCCGGTGGCCGCCGCTGAACAGGCCCACGAGGACCTCCCGCTGCGCGAACTGCGCGGCATGCGCCCGGACGCCGGTATGCCACGGATCCCGGAGGCGCCGCCGGAGGAGGTCATGGAGATCCCGCCCATGGTGGAGCGTCCCTTCGACCCCGAGGAGGGCGAGCGGGTGGAGGTGAAGCGGTTCGAGCTGGAAGGGGTGCGCGACCTGCCGGCCCACAATATCACCCGGGAAGAGATCGAGGCCCTGGTGGAGGAGCGGCGCGAGGAGCAGCCCGACCACGCCTTCACCATCGGCCAGCTCGAACAGCTCGCCGAGGCGGTGACCAGCCACTATCGCGAGCAGGGCCTCATCCTCGCGCGCATGGTGGTCCCGGTGCAGACCGTCACCGACGGCGTGGTCACCCTGGAGCTCATCGAGGGTCGCCTCGGACAGATCCTGCCCGAGGGCAATGAGCTGTACTCGAATTCGACGCTGGAGCGGCCCTTTCGCCACATCCAGGGGGAGCCGGTGGGCCAGCGGCAGACCGAGGCGGCCCTGCTGACCCTGACCGACTACCCCGGCGTGGTCGCCTTCGGCGTCTTCCAGCCCGGTCGCCGCGTGGGCGAGACCGACATGGTGCTGAACGTGCGCAACGAGGAGCGTTTTGACGGCGAGGTGCGCGTGGACAACCACGGCACCGACACCACCGGCGAATATCGCGGCCGCGCGCTGGTGAACTGGAACAACCCGCTGGACAACGCCGACCGCCTGCAGGTCATGGCGCAGCAGACCCTGGAGCCGGCCAACAGCCGCTTCATCATGGTGGACTATGAGGCGATGTTCGGGCGGGGCTACACCGCCGCGGCATACGGGCATGTCAGCGAATTCGAGGTGGAAGACGACGAGCTCGGCGATGTCGAGGTGGATGGTCAGTCCCACGAATACGGGCTGCGTGGTGAGGTGCAACTTCTCCGCAGCCGGCTGCGGAACCTGAGCCTGCGGGGGCAGCTGGCTATGAAGGAGTCGCTCTCCCGGCGGGATGGCGACGAGGTCAGCCGCGATGAACTGACCGTGGCCACCCTGAGCGCCGATTTCGATTCGGTGGACACGCGCTTCGACGGCCTCAACTACTTCGGGCTGGAGTACAGCCAGGGCTTCAACGATCTGCTCGGTGCCATGGGGGATGATGGTGGCGAGCGGGATATCCCGCCGAGCCGCACGGGGATCGCCGACGAGGGCGGCCTGGAGTACGCCGAGGGCGCGTTCAGCCGGTGGATGGTCTACTACACCCGCGTGCAGAGTCTCACCGCCGGGTCGACATTGATGGTTCGCACGGAGTACCAGCAGTCCGATGACCTGCTGGTGCCCATGGAACAGTATTCCGTCGGCGGGGCGGATCACGTGCGCTCCCACCCGGTCTCCTACAGCACGCTGGACACGGCGGGCATGGTCTCCCTGGAGCTGATCCTCACCGCGCCCGGTATCGCAGACCGGCCCGCCTTCGGCGGCCACGACTGGGGGGATCTGCTTCAGCTGCGGCTGTTCTACGACCACGCCGTCGGCGAAATCAACAACCCCCTGCCGGGCGATCCGGAAGGCCAGGAGACCTTCAGTGGGGCCGGTGCCGGGTTGAACTTCGATGTTCCCGGCGTGCTCAACGCGCGCCTCCAGCTGGCGACACCCATCGAGGACGGCGACGCCGGCCTCAACGCCGAACCTCCCGATTCACTGCAGGTGTGGGCCGATGTCACGTACCATTTCTAATCTGCGCTACGGCTCCAGCACCCTGCTGGCCCTGGCGGTCGCCCTCATCGGGCGGCCGGGCCTGGCCGAACTGCCCGACGGCGGCACCGTCGTGCGGGGCGACGCGACCATCACCCGCCAGGGGGATCAGGTCATCATCGAGCAGGGTTCCAACCGGGTCGCCATCGACTGGAACAGCTTCAACGTCGGCGAGGGCAACCGGGTCGACTTCTTCCAGCCCGGCTCCGACGCCACCGCCCTGAACCGGATCTTCGACCAGAACCCCAGCGAGATCCTCGGCCAGGTCAACGCCAACGGCCGGATCATCCTCGCCAACCCCAACGGCGTCTACTTCGGCGAGAACGCCCGGATCAATGTCGGCTCGCTCATCGCCGCCGGCCACCATGTCGACGCCGACCGCTTCATGGACGGCGATGTCGAGTTCGAGTCCCTCAACGGCTCCGCCGGGGCGGTGATCAACCGCGGCGTGATCACCGCCGCCACCGGCGGGTCGGTGGGGCTGCTCGGCGGGCGGGTGGAGAACCACGGCGAGATCGTCGCCCACGCCGGGCGCGTCGAGCTGGCGGCCGGCGACCGCATCGCCCTGGACTTCGACGGCGACGGCCTGATGCGCTTCGCCATCAAGGAAGAGGTGCTGGAGAACCTGGCGGCCATCGAGTCGGCGGTCCTCAACAGCGGCGAGATCGACGCGCGGGGCGGGCTGGTGCGGATGCGCGGTCGCGTCGCCCGCGACCTGTTCGACCACGTGGTCAACAACGAGGGCGTGGTCCGCGCCGGGCGCATCGA
>CAZGJO010000214.1:0-1761 GCA_964525685.1 uncultured Ectothiorhodospiraceae bacterium
AGCCTACACGGACGTATTCACGGCGTCCCCCGGGGCGCGGAAGCGGCCATCCCGGCCCGGCGACCGAACGGCCCTCGACCGACGCGCCCCCCGAAACAGGAGCCGAATACCCCATGCCACGTACCCGGCTACACTCGCTACTGCTGGTACTGTCCGCCACCCTGCTGCCGCTGAGCGCCCAGGCCGCCTGTGACGATCCACCGGCCCCGGGCGTCTTCTGGGGAAGCTGCACGCTGATCGACCAGGACTTCAGCGACGCCAACCTGCGCGGCGCCAACCTGGGCCGCGGCGAGTTCACCGGCAGCCGTTTCGACGACGCCCGCATGGACCGCGCCGACCTCGGTCTGGCCGATCTGACCGGGGCGAGCCTGCGCGGCACCCGCCTGCACAGCGCCTATCTGGTGCGCGTGAACCTGGACGCGGCGGTTCTCAGCGAGGCCGATCTGCGCGAGACCAACGCCAATCGAGCGCGACTCAATGGCGCCACGCTGGACAACGCCCGCATGGACGACAGCCGCATGGCCCAGGCCGAACTGCAGGGCGCCCGCCTCCACGGGACATCGCTGCGACAGACCGACCTCAGCCAGATCCAGGGCACCGACGCCGACTTCACCGGCGCCGACCTCTACCGCGCCGATCTGCGCCGGGCGACCCTCGACGACGCCTCGCTGCGTGACACCAACCTGGAGCGCGCCCGGCTGGACGACGCCAGTCTGCGCTTCGCCGACCTGCGCGGCGCCGACCTCAGCCACGCCGATCTCAGTGGCGCCGACCTCGACGGGGTGGAGCTGGAGGGGGCCAAACTCGATTTCGCCATCTGGCCCGACCGCAGCCGCTGCCGGCCGGGCTCGGTGGGCGAGTGTCGATGACCGGGTCCGCCAAGGCGCCACAGATCTCGGTGGCGCCGATGCTGGACTGGACCGACCGCCATTACCGCTATCTGGCGCGGCTGCTCTCGCGGCGGGTGGTGCTCTACAGTGAGATGGTCCACGCCCGCGCCGCCATCCACGGCAACCGCGAGCGCCTGCTGGGGTTCAGTCCGGAGGAGCACCCGCTGGTGCTGCAGCTCGGTGGCGCCGACCCGGCGGACCTGGCGGCCGCCGCCCGCATCGGCGCCGCATGGGGCTACGACGCCATCAACCTCAATGTCGGCTGCCCCAGCGACCGCGTCCAGGCCGGCCGTTTCGGCGCCTGCCTGATGGCGGACCCGCCGCTGGTGGCGGAACTCGTCGCCGCCATGGCCGAGGCCGTCGACATCCCGATCACCGTGAAGTGCCGCATCGGCATCGACGACCAGGACGACTATCCCGCCCTGGCCGCCTTCGTCGATGCCGTCGCCGGGGCCGGTGTCGACACCTTCATCATCCACGCCCGCAAGGCGTGGCTGCAGGGGCTGTCGCCGAAGGAAAACCGCGAGATCCCGCCGCTGCGCCCGGAGTACGTCCACCGCCTCAAGGCCGAGCGCCCGGAACTGAACATCCAGTACAACGGCGGCATCCGCGACTGGGACCAGGCCGAGGCGGTCCTCCACCCCGCCGACGGCCCCGCCCTCGACGGCGTCATGGTCGGTCGGGCCGCCTACGACGACCCCTGGCTGCTGACCGCCGTCGACCCGCGCTTCCACGGCGAGCCGGCGCCCTGCGACGACCCGCGCGCGGCCGTGGCCGCCTACCGCGCCTACGCCGCCGAGCGCCACGCCGACGGCGCGCCGATGACCGGGCTGATCCGCCCCCTCCTCAACCTCTTCCAGGGCCGCCCCGG
>CAZGJO010000214.1:1861-3527 GCA_964525685.1 uncultured Ectothiorhodospiraceae bacterium
CGCCCCGGCGCGGACCCCCGGATCATCGACGCGGCACTGGAACGGTTGCGCGACTGACTCCGGTGAGCCCACTCGCCCCACGGGCCGGCCTGCCCGGCGGGTCGGCTCGCCCGACGGGTCGGGCCACACAGGGCGGGCCGCTCAGTCCTCGGCGGTTTCCGGCTGCGGCTCGCCCCCGTCTTCCGCCTCCAGCTCCTCGGCATGGGCCCGCTGCGCCGTCGGCCACGCCCGCAGGATGGCGTTGACCAGCGTCGCCAGGGGGATGGCGAAGAAGACCCCCCAGAACCCCCAGATCCCGCCGAAGAAGAGCACCGCGACGATGATCGCCACCGGGTGCAGGTCGACCACCTCGGAGAAGAGCAGCGGCACCAGCACATTGCCGTCCAGCGCCTGGATGATCAGGTAGGCGGTGATGAGCCAGGCGAAATCCGCCCCCCAGCCCCACTGGATGTAGCCCACCAGCGCCACCGGCACCGTCGCCACGGCCGCGCCGATGTACGGCACCAGCACCGAGATGCCGACGATGGCGCCCATGAGCATGGCGTACTCCAGCCCGAGGAAGGCGAATACCGCCCAGGAGACCCCGCCGACGATGAGGATCTCCCAGAACTTGCCCCGGATGTAGTTGCCGATCTGCTGGTCCACCTCGTGCCAGATCCGCGCCAGCAGCCGGCGGTCGCGCGGCAGCTTGCCGACGACCCAGCCGAGGATGGTCTCCTTGTCCTTGAGGAAGAAGAAGACCAGCACCGGCACCAGCACCAGATAGACCAGCAGGGTGATGCCGACGACGATGGAGGAGAAGGAGATGGAGAGCACCTGCTGGCCCATCCCGGTCACCTCGTGGCGGATCCCGTCGATGAATTCGCGGATCTGCGCCTCGGACAGGAAGGCGTACTCGGCATGGAGGTCCAGCAGCGCCTGCTGCCCGTCGGCCACGTAGCGCGGTAGCTGGCGCAACAGTTCGGTAATCTGCACCCAGAGCAGCGGGATCAGCACCAGCAGCAGGAAGGCGAGGAAGGCGGTGAAGAGCACCATGACCAGCAGGACCATCAGCCGGCGCGGTACTCCGCGCCGCTCGAAGCTGGCCACCAGGCCCTCCAGCAGGTAGGCGATGACCACGCTGGCCAGCACCGGCATCAGCATGTTGCCGAAGTAGATCACCACGGTGAAACCGACCAGCAGGACCACCGCCAGGATGATGGTCTGCTGCTCGGCGAAGTTGCGCCGGAACCAGTCGGTGATGATCTTCATGGATGGTTCAGGACTCGCCGTCCCCCTGCTTGCGCTGCACCAGATGAGTGTAATGGCGTTCGAAGACCACCTCCAGATCGGTGATGACCTCGTCGGCGTCCCGCCCCTGGAGGGTGTGCTCGGCCATCAGCGTGGAGGTCTCGTCGAGCATGCGCGACTTGTCCAGCATCGGATAGGTGGCGGAGAGCCGCTTGATCGCCTTGACCACACTCTCGCTCTCCGGCCGCGGGATGTCCAGCGGCGCCGGCACCTCCGCCTCCTCGGCCATGTCCCCGGCGCGCTGCGAGAGGAATTCGGCGAAGGCCACCAGGGTCTCGCGCCGGCCCTCGTCCAGCTCCCGGGCGACGCCCAGCAGTCGTTTCTCCCAGCCCTTCATCATTCCACCTTCAGCGAGAAGACCGGCGCCTTGTGGCGC
>CAZGJO010000215.1:0-3474 GCA_964525685.1 uncultured Ectothiorhodospiraceae bacterium
GGTGACGAGGCCATCTTCACCTCCGGGGACTACGAGCGCGGCTACGAGCACGACGGGACCTACTACCACCACATCCTCGACCCGCGCACCGGCCGGCCGGCGCGGGGCACCGCCTCGGTGACGGTCATCCACGACAACGGCGCCGAGGCCGACGCCGCCGCCACCGCGCTGTTCGTCGCCGATGCCGAGCAGTGGCCCGCCATCGCCCGGGCCATGGGCACCGAGGCGGTGCTGCGGGTGGCCGACGACGGCACCGTGCAACTGACCCCGGCCATGGCGGAGCGCATCGCCTTCCAGGAGGCCGGCCGACAGCACGAGGTCGTCGAACTGCCGTGACCGGGGTGCGTGGCGGCGACATCGTCATCCTGCTGGCCGCCGTGGCGCTGGTGGCCGGCCTCTTTGCCCTGCGCCCGGGCGGCGCGGGCGAGCAGGCCGAGGTCCGGGTGGGCGACACGGTCGTGGCCCGCCTCGATCTGGACCGCGCCGGCACCCACGTCATCGATGGGCCGCTGGGTCCGGCGCGGCTGGAGATCGCCGACGGCGCCATCCGCTTCCTCTCCTCCCCCTGTCGGGCCCAGTACTGCGTCCACAGCGGCTGGCAGCACCGGGCCGGTCAGATGGCCGCCTGCGCCCCGAACCGCATGGTGGTACGGATCCACGGCGCCGACCGCCGTTACGATGCGCTGGCCTTCTGATGGCGACCGCCCGCACCCTGACCACCACCGCCGCTGACCATCGCATCGCCGCGCTGGCGACGCTGGCGGTGACCATCCACGTGGCCGAGGCGGCCCTGCCGAGTCCGATCCCCGGGTTCAAGCCGGGACTGGCCAACGTCATCACCGTCACCGCCCTGTTCCTGTACGGCTGGCGCGTGGCGGCCTGGGTCACCGGGCTGCGGGTCATCGTCTCCGGCCTGCTGCTGGGCACCTTCCTCTCCCCCGCCTTCATGCTCGCCCTCGGCGGCGCGCTGGCGAGCCTGCTGGCGCTGGCCGTATCGGCGCGCCTGCCGGCGGTGGGTCCGCTGGGCGCCTCGGTGCTGGCAGCACTGGCCCACATGGCGGGGCAGTTCCTGGTCGCCTGGGGGGTCTTCATCCCCCACCCGTCGCTGCCCCTGCTGCTGGCCCCGCTGCTGACCGCGGCCGTGCTCACCGGAACTCTCAGCGGTATAATCGCCCTAATGGTTGTGCGCCGCCTTCAGAAACCTGTGTGAACCCAATGGCCGATGCCTCGGTAACCGCCCGCGATCGCCTGCTCCTGACCCTGCTCCTGGCCGCGGCCCTGCACGCCATCGTCATCCTCGGCCTCGGCTTCTCCCCGACGGATCCGACCGCGGATGAAGAAGCGCCCCTGCCGACCATGGACATCACTCTGGTCCACAGCGAGGACCAGGAGGCGCCCGACGAGGCGGAGCAACTCGCCCAGCACGACCAGCGCGGCGGGGGCGACGAACAGCGCGACGCCACCCCCGGCAGCCCGACCTTCAACCCCCTGCCGGTGCCCAAGGACGGCGACGAGCCGGTCACCGAGCCGGAGACCGCGCCGCCGGAGGAGACCAGCCCGCGGGTCGGCCCGGAGGTGATGACCCGGGACGACGCCGAGACCCGGGTGGAGCAGGACGAGGTGCGCGAGGAGGTACCCGAGGAGCGCGAGGTCACCGCTGCCGAACTCATCGAGAGCAGCCGCGAATACACCAGCCTCGACGCCGAGATCCGCCGCCAGCGCGAAGCCAGCGCCGACAGTCCGCGGGAACGCCACATCTCCGCCAGCACCCGTGAATACCGCTACGCCAGCTACATGGACGCGTGGCGCTCCCGGGTAGAGCGGGTCGGCAACATCCACTATCCGGAGGAGGCGCGCCAGCGCGGCCTCTCCGGTCGGCTGGTCATGAACGTGGCGGTGGAGGCCGACGGCACGGTGCGCGAGGTCGAGATCCTCCGCTCCTCCGGCGACCGGATCCTCGACGACGCGGCCAGGCACATCGTCGAGATGGCGGCGCCGTTCCAGCCGTTCCCCGATGACATCCGCGCGGACTACGACGTCCTCAACATCACCCGCACCTGGGTCTTCAATACCGATGACCGCCTCGATACCGGCGGGGTGCGTTGAATCGCGGTTGCTTCGCCCCCCGCGCTGCTCGATACTGATCGCATGACTCAGGACAGCCCGAATCTCACCAATCAGTTCCTCATCGCCATGCCCGGGCTGGAAGATCCCAACTTCTCCCGCACGGTCACCTACGTCTGCCAGCACGACGCCGAGGGGGCCATGGGGGTCGTCATCAACCGGCCCACCCGGGTGACCCTGGATTCGGTGCTCGAGCAGATGGAGCTGGAGACGCGGGAGGCCGAGGTGGCGACGCTGCCGGTCTACTCCGGCGGCCCGGTGAACACCGAGCGCGGCTTCATTCTCCACCGCCCGACCGGCCAGTGGGAGGCCTCGCTGTCGGTGGGCGACGACATCGCCCTGACCAGCTCGCGGGACATCCTCGAGGCCATCGCCCTGGGCGCCGGACCGGCGGATCGCCTCATGGTCCTGGGCTACGCCGGCTGGCAGCCGGGCCAGCTGGAGCAGGAGATGGCCGACAATGCCTGGCTCTCCGGACCCGCCAGTGCCGAGGTCATCTTCAACACACCGCCGGACGAGCGCTGGCAGGCCGCCGCGCGCGCCCTCGGCGTGGATCTGACGCTGCTCTCCAGCGAGGCCGGCCACGCATGAATGTCGGACGGCGCGCCATGGCCTTCGACTTCGGCCTGCGCCGCATCGGGGTGGCGGTGGGCCAGGCCGGTCTGGACAACGGCCGCGAACTGACCACGCTGGCGGCGCGCGAGGGGATCCCGGACTGGGCGGCCATCGCGGCGCTGCTGGCGGAGTGGGAGCCGGCGGTGCTGCTGGTCGGCGAACCGCTGACCCTGGACGGCGAGGAGCAGCCGATGACGGCGGCGGCGCGGCGCTTCGGTCGCCGCCTGCATGGCCGCTTCGGCCTGCCGGTGACGATGGTCGACGAACGGCTGACCACCCGCGCGGCCCACGCGGAGCTGGGGGAGCGCGGACAGGCCGACCATGACTACGAGGACCTGGATCGGGTCGCGGCGCGCCTGATCCTGGAGACCTGGCTGCACGACGCCGCACGGGAGGCCTCTTGAGCACCACCGAACTCGATGTCGACGGCTATCTCGACACCCTGACCGAAGGCGCGCGCCAGTGGTGCGCCGAACAGGGCGGTGACAACCCGCTCATCGTCGGGATCCACACCGGCGGGGCCTGGGTGGCCGAGACGCTGCACCAGCGCCTGGGGCTCACCGAGCCGCTGGGCACCCTGGACATCTCCTTCTACCGGGACGACTTCTCCCGCATCGGGGTCCACCCGCAGGTGAAGCCCTCCAACCTGCCGATGACGGTGGAGGACCGCCACATCCTGCTGGTGGACGACGTCCTGCAGACCGGCCGCACGGTGCGCGCCGCACTCAACGAGAT
>CAZGJO010000216.1:0-3470 GCA_964525685.1 uncultured Ectothiorhodospiraceae bacterium
AAGGTGTTTGGTGGCCTCTCCGGCGACTTCGGCACCGTCCGCCTCGGTAGCCTGAACACCCCGTACGTCACCGGCGAGCCGCTGCAGGCCACCTTCATGCAGGCGCGTGGCAACGGCGGTCGTCTGGGCGGAGCAGATGGCCTCGGCAACGGCGGCTACCGTGACGGCGTCGTCCGCTACGACAACAAGTTCGGCGATATCTCTGTCTCCGCTGCCCTCTTGGTCGATTCCCCCGAAGGCATGGGACTTGGCGGTGACGGCAACCATGCGATGTCGTTTAGCGTGAATATGCCGCTGGGCCCGGTCAATGCATATCTCGCGCATACCGCTGCTGACGAGTACTCTGGTTGGTACGAGGACGATGAAGGTGACGGTACCCTTGGTAAGGACGAGCAGAACCTGACCAAGGTCGGTGCGGTCTTCTCCGACGGTCCGATCCGGGCGCAGTTCGAGTATGAAATGGTTGACGACGGTTTCGACAATCGCAGCGCGGGCAACTTCATGTTCCTGTCCGGTCAGTACACCCTGGCCGAGGGGAGCAGTGTTGTCCTGAACTACGGCATGCTGGATGCCGAGGCTGACGGCTGGGACACCAACTACATGGCGCTGGGCTACCTGCACAGCATCGGCGAGCGCACTCGTGTGCACGTCGGCTACCGTCAGTCCGTGGATGACTGGGACGACGAGACCGTCACCGCCCTCGGCGGCGGCCTGCGCGTCTCCTTCTAAGAGACCCGCAGCGATGCGGTGGCAGCCTCCGGGCCCCACCGCATCGGCCTGACCCAACAACAACACAGCAGTCTCTTCAGGGGCGCCTTCGGGCGCCCCTTTTTCGTGGACACAAGAAAAGAATCGAACGGCGCGCCACCCCCCAGCCTCGGCGCCCCCGAGCCCGGGCTCAAGGCCTAACAACCCAGCACGACACCCAGGAAGAGCCCTCTTCCCACACCCCCCACCAAAACCCCATAATACCCCGTCTCAGAAACCCCCGACGGATCAGGAAACCATGCAGACCCCGACCCCCTCCCGTATCGCCCCCATCGCCCTCGGCACCGCCCTGGCCCTGGCCGCCACCACGGCCGCCGCCGACACCGAGGTCAACCTCTTCGGCCAGGCCCAGCTCGAAGTCCTCGACTACCGCGACAGCCACGACGACGTGGACGCCGACGACTATGAGCTCACCGACAACACCGCCGGCGAGCTCGGCGTCGAGGTGCGCGAGGATCTCGGCCACGGCCGCGCCCTGTTCGCCCGCTACGCCTTCCGCGTGAACACCGCCACCAGCCGGGTCGACGCCGACGGCGACAGTAGCGAGATGGTCCTCGGCATGGAGGGCGGTTTCGGCACCCTCACCGGCGGCCACCTGCCGTCGCCCTACGCCCATACCGGCGGCCAGAGCTACGACGCCTTCGCCGACACCACCCTCGGCGCCGCCTCCAACGGCGGCATGACCGGCAACGAACGCCCGCTGCTCAGCGGCCGGGTGGACGCCGCTCACCACGCCACCGTCCGCCGCGCCCTCGGCTACCGCAACCGGGGCGAGCGGGTGGAGCTGTGGGCCGCCGCCAGCCGCGACAGCGACGACACCGGGCTGGACGAGACCGACGACCGCGCGGACGACGGCGAACAGGGCGACACCGCCGTCTCCCTGCGCACCTTCGGCGACGACTGGGAGCTGTTTGCCGCCACCACCACCCAGCGCCGCGCGTCGGTTGTGGATGAGAATGACAATACCAGCCACCGCCGCTTCCGCACCCACAAGGTCGGCGGGCGCTATATCGGCGGCAACCACGTCTGGAGCGCGCAGTACGAGGTCTTTGAATCCGAGGATCGCGGCACCGATCCCGGTATGGACAACGCCGACACCTACACCGGCGATCAGGAGGGCACCGCCTGGTTCCTCGGCTACCAGTACGACTTCGCCCCCAACGTCTTCGTCGTCCAGCTCGGCGCCCAGGACATGGAGTACGGCAACGGCGACGAGGCCGACGCCACCTATGTGGCCACCGGCTTCATCCACCGCATCTCCGACGAGAGCCGCCTGTTCGCCGGCTACCGGCGCACCAGCGTCGATGACGACCTCGGCGGTGACTACAACCAGCGCGCCTTCAGCGTCGGCCTGACCCACCGCTTCTGAGCGGTCCGCCGCCCGGCGTGCCCGGGCGGCTAACCATCTGTAATTCCCGTTGCTTTCCCGCAGTTGCCCCTGAAGGCCGCGGCTGGACGTGTTATACTGCCCCTCTTCCCCGCAGCCCGAGAGGTCCCGACTCCATGACGTCGCCGGACAGCGCCCGTATTCGCGAGATCCCGTACAACTACACCTCGTTCTCCGATCGCGAGATCGTCATCCGCTTCCTCGGCGAGGACATGTGGCAGGTGATCCAGACCCTGCGCGGCGAGCGGGTCACCGGGATCTCGGCGCGGATGCTGCTGGAAGTCCTCGGCGATCTCTGGGCGGTGACCCGCAACCCCTACATCCAGGACGATCTGCTGCAGAACCGCAGGCGGCGGCGGTCGCTCATCGAGGCGATGCACCACCGGCTGGAGCAGATCGTCGCCCGCGCCGACGGCCGCGAGATCGTCCTCAACCTGGCCGAGCGTGCCCGCGAGGCGGTGCAGCGCTTCGAGGTCTGGCTGGGCGAGGAGGGCGAGCTGCGTCGGCAGGCGCTGCGCCGCTTCACGAAGGTGACCCGGCGGGACAACGTCGACTTCGGCGGGCTGGCGCGGGTCTCCCACGTCACCGACGCCTCCGACTGGCGGGTGGAGTACCCCTTCGTGGTGCTCACCCCGGATACCGAGGCGGAGATGGCGGCGCTGGTCCAGGCGTGCATCGATCTGGAGCTGGTGATCATCCCGCGCGGCGGCGGCACCGGGTACACCGGCGGCGCCGTGCCGCTGCACCGGTACACGGCGGTGAGCAACACCGAGAAGCTGGAGGACCTCTCCGGGGTGGAGATGGCCACCATCCCGGGGATCGACGAGCCGGTGCCGACCCTGCGCGCCGGTGCCGGGGTGGTGACCAAGCGGGTCTCCGAGCGCGCCGCCGCGGCCGGCTATGTCTTCGCCGTGGACCCGACCTCCCAGGACGCCTCCTGCATCGGCGGCAACATCGCCATGAACGCCGGCGGCAAGAAGGCGGTGCTCTGGGGCACCACCCTGGACAACCTGGTGGACTGGCGCATGGTCACCCCCGACGGCCTGTGGCTGGAGGTGACCCGGTTGGACCACAACCTCGGCAAGATCCACGACGTGCCGGAGGCCACCTTTCGCCTGCAGTACTTCGAGACCGACGGCACCACCCCGCGCGGCGAGCCGGAGACGCTGACCATCCCGGGGCCGGAGCTGCGCAAGATCGGCCTCGGCAAGGACGTTACCAACAAGTTCCTCGGCGGCCTGCCGGGGATCCAGAAGGAGGGCTGCGACGGACTGATCACCTCCGGGCGCTTCGTGGTCCACCGCATGCCGCGGTT
>CAZGJO010000217.1:0-3434 GCA_964525685.1 uncultured Ectothiorhodospiraceae bacterium
TGTTCTTGTTGGTCCAGTCCATCTCGGAGACGTGGACCAGGCCCTCGACACCCTCCTCGATCTCGACGAAGGCGCCGTAGTCGGCCAGGTTCGTGACCTTGCCGAACAGGCGGGTGTTGACCGGATAACGGCGAGCGATCTCCTCCCACGGGTCCGCGCCGAGCTGCTTCAGACCCAGGGAGACGCGCTGACGCTCGCGGTCGAACTTGAGCACCTTGACCTCGATCTCGTCACCGACGTTGACCACCTCGGAGGGGTGCTTGACCCGCTTCCAGGCCATGTCGGTGATGTGCAGCAGGCCGTCGACGCCACCGAGATCGACGAACGCGCCGTACTCGGTGAGGTTCTTGACGATGCCCTTGAGCTGGGCGCCTTCCTGCAGGTTCTCCAGCAGCGCCTCGCGCTCCTCGGAGTGCTCCTCTTCGACCACGGCGCGGCGGGAGACCACCACGTTGTTGCGGCGCTGATCCAGCTTGATGACCTTGAACTCGAGGTCCTTGCCCTCCAGGTAGGTGGCGTCGCGCACGGGGCGCACGTCGACCAGCGAACCGGGCAGGAAGGCGCGCAGCTCGCCGACGTCGACGGTGAAGCCGCCCTTGACCTTGTCGACGATCTGGCCGGTGACGGTCTCGTCGGCCTCGGAGGCCTTCTCGAGACGGGTCCAGGCGGCGGCGCGCTTGGCCTTCTCGCGGGAGAGCCGGGTTTCCCCGAAGCCGTCCTCCACGGCGTCGAGGGCGACATCGACGGTGTCGCCCTCCTGGATCGTCAGCTCGCCATCCTCGCCCTTGAACTGGTCCACGGGGATGATGCCCTCGGACTTGAGGCCGGCGTTGACGACGACATAGTCGGGACGGACTTCCAGCACCTCGGCTTCGATGATGGCGCCGGGGCGCATCTGGGTATTCTTCAGGCTCTCTTCAAAGAGCTCGGCAAAGCTTTCGCTCATTCTGGTCGGTCTCTCTGCCGGCAATGCCGGCGTCTGGTTGGCGCCGCAGTCCCGTTCTTCGGGTCAAGCGGGTTGATGGGTTCAGGCTCGGGCACGGACCTCCTGTCCGAGCCGTTCTCGACACAAACGGCCGACCTCGGCGACCACCTCCTCGATGCCCAGCTCGGTGGTATCGATGGTGACGGCATCCTCGGCCGGCTTGAGCGGGGAGACGCTGCGCTCCGAATCACGCCGGTCGCGCTCGCGAATCTCCTCCGCAAGACGCGCAAGGTTAACATCCAACCCCTTGTCGCTCAACTGGATATATCGCCGCCGCGCGCGCTCCTCCGCCGAGGCGGTCAAAAAGAACTTCAGCGGCGCGTCCGGGAAGACCACGGTGCCCATGTCGCGGCCGTCGGCGACCAGCCCCGGCGGCTTGCGGAAGTCGCGCTGGCGCTCCAGCAGGGCCTCACGCACCACCGGCAGCGCGGCGACCTCGGACGCGCGGGCGCCGATGGTCTCGTTGCGGATGGCCTCGGTGACATCCTCGCCCTCGAGGACGATGCGCGCCGGCTCACCGTCGTCGCGCGCCTCGAAGTGGACGTCGAGATAGGCCGCCAGGGTCTCCAGTGCCGCCTCGTTGTCCGTCTCGATGCCGTGCCAGTCCGAGGCCAGCGCCAGCAGCCGATAGAGCGCGCCGCTGTCCAGAAACTCCCAGCCCAGATCGCGGGCCAGGATCTGGCTGATGGTGCCCTTGCCGGCCCCTCCGGGCCCGTCCACGGTGATGACGGGTACGTTCTCCATAGCAGACTCCTCCACCACACCTCGGTGTTCAGCTGGTTTCGATGGCCAGCCCCGTGCTCGCGGCCAGCTCCGCAAAACCGGGGAATGAAGTCGCGACATTGGTGCATTCGGTCACGGTGATCGGCGCCGAGGCCACCGCCCCGGCCATGGCGAAGGCCATGGCGATGCGGTGGTCGTCATGGCTGGCCACGGTCCCGCCGCCGAGCGACCCGCCTTCGATGACGATGCCGTCCTCGGCCGGCTCGGCGCGCACCCCCAGGGTCGCCAGCCCATCGGCCATGACCTGGATGCGGTCGCACTCCTTGACCCGCAGCTCCCGCGCCCCGGAGAGCCGCGTGGTGCCCTCGGCCGCCGCCGCGGCGATGAAGATCGCCGGGAACTCGTCGATGGCCAGCGGCACCAGCGACTCGGGAATGGTGATGCCGTGCAGCGGGGCGTGGCGCACGCGCAGATCGGCCACCGGCTCGCCGCCGACCTCGCAGGCGTTCTCCATGGTGATGTCGCCGCCCATGGCGCGCAGGATATCGATGACCCCGGTGCGGGTGGGGTTGATACCCACGTGCTCCAGCAGCAGCTCGGAGCCCGGGGTGATGCTCGCCCCCACCAGGAAGAAGGCGGCCGAGGAGATGTCCCCCGGCACATCGATGTCGGTGGCCTGCAGCGGCGCCCCGCCGGTCAGGCAGACCCGTTCGCCGCTGCGCCGGACCGGACAGCCGAAGCCGGTGAGCATGCGCTCGGTGTGGTCGCGGGTCGGCGCCGGCTCGGTGACACAGGTCTCGCCGTCGGCGTACAGGCCCGCCAGCAGCAGCGCCGACTTCACCTGGGCCGAGGCCACCGGCAACGTGTAGTCGATGCCGCTGAGCGCCGTGCCGCCGTGGATGCGCAGGGGCGGCCGCCCGCCCTCGGCGGTCTCGATGTGCGCCCCCATGGTGGCCAGCGGCTCGGTCACCCGACCCATGGGCCGGCGCCCCAGCGAGGCGTCACCGCGCAATTCACTGTCGAACGGCTGCGCCGCCAGCAGCCCGGCCAGCAGCCGCATGGAGGTCCCGGAGTTGCCCAGCTCCAGCGGCGCGGCCGGCGCCTTCAACCCGGCGCGGCCGGCGCCGTGGACCACCACCTCGCCGTCGGCATCCGGCCCGTCGATGGTCACCCCCATGGCGCGGAAGGCCTCCAGCGTGGCGAGGTTGTCCGCCCCCGAAAGGAACCCCTGGATCCGCGTCGTCCCCTCGGCGATGGCGCCGAGCATGATGGCGCGGTGGGAGATGGACTTGTCCCCGGGGACCCGCAACCGCCCGCGCAGGGGGCCACGGGAAGAGATCTCGAATCGTTCCGCCACCGCCGTCATTGCTACACCTCAGCCAAGGAACCGGTCCCGAGCCCCCTTGGCCCGGGAAAAAAGGGTGTGGAGGAAGGCGCCGTCGCCCTCTTCCACGGCCTGCTCCAGCCGCCGCAGCTCCTCCCGGAAGCCCGCCAGGGCCGGGAGCAGCGCATCGCGATTGTGGAGACAGATATCGTGCCACATGGTCGGATCGCTGGAGGCGATCCGGGTGAAATCGCGGAAGCCGCCGGCGGCGAAGTCGAAGATCTCCTCGATGTCGTCGCGCCGCGCCAGGGAATCCACCAGGGCGTAGGCCAGCATGTGGGGCAGATGGCTGGTGGCCGCCAGCACCGCGTCATGGTGCGCCGGCGTCATGGACACCACCTC
>CAZGJO010000218.1:0-3416 GCA_964525685.1 uncultured Ectothiorhodospiraceae bacterium
GATGCTCACCGTGCGCGAGGCACTGAAGTGTATCGAGGATACCCATATCAAGTGCGTCGTGGTCGACAGACGTCACGAGGATGATGAATACGGGATCGTGATGCTCTCGGATATCGCCAAGCGCGTCATTGCTCGGGATCGATCCCCCGATCGCGTCAATGTCTACGAGGTGATGTCGAAGCCGGTGATCAGCATCGACCCGCTGATGGACATCCGCTACTGTGCCCGCCTGTTCGAGAGTTTCGGGCTGGCGCGGGCACCGGTCATCGAGAACCGCAAGGTGGTGGGTGTCGTCAGCTACACCGACATGGTGCTCAACGGTATACACCAGGAGAGCTGAAACCCATGACTTTCCTTATCATCATTCTGGGCTTGGCGGTCGATCGCTTCCTCGGCAGCCTTCAGGAACTGCGGCGCTGGGACTGGATGCCGGCATGGGCGCGCTGGCTCGCCGGGCGTTTCGGCGGGAGTGGCTGGTGGGCCGGGCCGTGGGGCCTGCTGGCGACCCTGGGGTCGGTCCTGGTGCTGGTGGGCCTGGTCTATCAAGGGCTGGCGGCCACCTCTGTCCTGCTCGGCTTCGCCTTCGCCCTGCTGGTCCTCATCTACTGCCTCGGGCCCCGCTCCCTGGACGACGACGTCGAGGGGCTGCTGGAGGCGCGCGCGCGCGGTGACGACGAGGCCGCCGCCATGCACGCCGCGCGCATCCGGGGCACCGTCCCCCACGAGCTGGGCGCGGCCGATGCCGAGGGCAGCGAGGTCCCCGGGGGGGATACCGGTCTCAATGCCGCCGTGGACGGGGTGCTGGTCCAGGCCCACGAGCGCCTGTTCGGGGTGATCTTCTGGTTCGCCCTGCTGGGGCCGCTGGGTGCGGTGCTCTACCGCATGGTCGCGGTGATGGATCGACGGGTGGCCGCTGGCGACGAACTGGGCGGCATCGAGGCGGTGAACCGTCGTCTGTACGCCATCCTGGCGTGGCCGGTGGCTCGCCTCACCGCCCTGACCTACGGCCTCTCCGGCAGCATGATGGACGCCATGGCCCAGTTGCGGCCGCGCCTGACCCACATCGGCGGCGAGCACGAACGGCTCCTCACCGATGTCGGCCGGGGGGCGCTGGAGATGGACGAGCGCCACGATCGGGCCGGCAGTGACGAGGACGACCACTGGCTGCGCGAGGCCCACGGGTTGGTCCGTCGTTCCCTGGTGGTCTGGCTGGTCATCCTGGCCCTGCTGACCCTCTACGGCTGGGTCGTCTGAGCGGACCGTGGTTGAACTCTTCCTCGGCGGTGCCCGTAGCGGCAAGAGCCGCCTGGCCGAGGCGCGCGCCGCCGAACTTGGCTCCTCGGTGACCTACATCGCCACGGCCACCCCGGGCGATGCCGAGATGGCCGCGCGCATCGAACACCATCGTCGCAACCGCCCGGCGGACTGGGGGCTGGTGGAGGAGCCGGTGGCGCTGGGCACCGCCCTGGATGCCCCGGCCTCACCGGCCACCGCCCGACTGGTGGACTGTCTGACCCTCTGGCTGGTCAACGCCCTGGCTGCGGGTGAAGCGGTCTTCCAGCGTGAACGAGCCGCCCTGCTGGCCGCCCTGGAACGGGCCGCCGCGCCGGTGGTGCTGGTGAGCAACGAGGTCGGTGCCGGTGTCGTGCCCCTGGGCACCGAGACCCGCCGGTATGTGGACGAGGCCGGTTGGCTCAACCAGGCGGTGGCCGCGCGCGCCACGCGCGTAACCCTGGTGAGCGCCGGTCTGCCGCTGATCATGAAGGAGGAGACCCCCGCATGAGTGACGCCTGGTACACGCAGGCGCCCGCCGCCACCGATGCGGCCATGGCCAGCGCCGCCGAGGCGCGCCAGCAGCGGCTGACCAAACCGCCGGGCTCACTGGCTCGTCTGGAGGCCATTGGTGTGCGTCTGGCCACCCTCCAGGGCACCCAGGCCCCCCGGGTGGATCCGGTGCGCGTGGTGGTCTTTGCCGCCGACCATGGCGTGACCGCCGAGGGTGTCTCCGCCTTCCCGGCGGAGGTCACCCTGGCCATGGTGCGCAACTTCTCCGCCGGCGGCGCCGCCATCAACGCCATCGCCGGGGCCATCGGCGCCGAGCTCGAGGTCGTCGATGTCGGCACCGCCACCGCGCCGGGGCCGCTGCCCGGTGTCATCAGTCAGCGGGTGGCGCCGGGGACGGCCAGCTTCACCCGGGGGCCGGCGCTCACCTCCGAACAGCTCGAGGCCGCCCTGGAAGTGGGCCGCGAGGCGGTGGCGCGCGGGGTCGAGCAGGGTATGGCGCTGTTCGTCGCAGGTGAGATGGGGATCGGCAACACCACCAGCGCGGCGGCGGTCACCGCCGCCCTGACCGGGGTGAGCGCCGACGAGGTGGCCGGCCCCGGCCCAGGGCTGGACGATGCCGGAGTGCGCCACAAGGTGGCGGTGATCCGACAGGGACTGGCGCGCCACCCGGAGGCCGACGGCGATCCGTTGGCGGCACTGCGCTGCCTGGGCGGGCTGGAGATCGCCGCCATGGCCGGGGCCTACATCGCCGCCGCCCGGGCGGGGGTGCCGGCGGTGGTCGACGGCTTCATCAGCTCCGCCGCCGCCTTGGCCGCAGTGCGGATGAACCCCGGCGTGGCGCCGTGGCTCTTCCTGGGCCACCACTCTGCGGAGCCCGGCCACGCCCATCTGGTGGGTGCCCTGGGCGAGACGCCGCTGCTGGATCTCGGCCTGCGCCTGGGCGAGGGCAGCGGTGCGGCGGCCGCCGTGCCCCTGCTGCGCGCGGCGGCGGCCATCCACCGCGAGATGGCGACCTTCGAGGATCTGGGACTGGCATGAGCGGCGAATCCCATACCACCATCGACCTGTTGCGCCACGGCGAGCCCGAGGGCGGGCGACGCTATCGCGGCCAGAGCGACGACCCGCTGAGCGCTACCGGCTGGGAGCAGATGCGGGCGGCCGTGGCGGCAGCGACGCCGTGGCAGCGGGTGATCACGTCGCCGTTGAGCCGCTGTCGCGCCTTCGCCGAGGCGCTGGCGGCGGAACGGGGGCTGCCGTTGGCGGTGGAGCCCGATTTCCGCGAGATCGGCTTCGGCGAATGGGAGGGGCAGAGCCCCGAGGCGCTGGACGCCGCAAGCCCGGGGCTGCGCGAGGCCTTTCACCGCGATCCCATCGGCAACCGCCCCCCGGGGGCGGAGCCGGTGGCCGATTTCCGCCGCCGGGTGGTCGCGGCCTGGCACCGGCGGATCGCCGAGGCCCCGGGCAGCCACTGGTTGCTGGTGGGTCACAGCGGCCTGATCCGCGCCCTGACCGGCGAGGTCATGGCGGTACCCGATGACGCGCTGTTCCGGCTGGCGGTCCCGTATGCCTCCCTGACCCGCGTGGCTGTCCACGAGCTCGAAGGGGTCATCTGGCCGCAGCTGGTCTTCCAC
>CAZGJO010000219.1:0-3395 GCA_964525685.1 uncultured Ectothiorhodospiraceae bacterium
AGTACTGGTGGTACCAGCTCGGGTCGTCGGTGGCGTATTCGTAGTGGATGCGGACCTTGTCGTCGTCATAGGTGGCGGCCACCCGCAGGGTGGCGTGGTCGAGGTCGGCGCCCGGGATGTAGACGTTGCGGTCGGGGTCGACCTTGACCGGCTCGCCGGCCACGGCCAGCAGGGGCAGGGCGGCGGCGGTGGCGATGAGGGTTCGGCGCATGGTTCGGCTCCTTGTTGATGGGTGTGGCTTGTTGTCATGGTAGGGGGTCCGGGTTTGCGACCCTGCGCAGTGATTGGGGTTTCGACCGGCGCGGGCGGGGCGGGTTCCGCCGGCCGATTCACCGGCGCCAGCGGTGCCAGTGGGCCAGCCAGCGCAGCACCCGGGCCGGGGCGTGGTCGCGTTGCCACCGGCCGGCGACGTGGCGGTTGGCCTCTACCAGTGTCGGGTAGGGGTGGATGGTCTTCAGCAGCGCCTTGAGGCCGAGGCCGTGCTGCATCGCCAGCACGAACTCCGCCACCAGATCGCCGGCTCGGGGGCCCACCAGCGTGGCCCCGAGGATGCGGTCGCGCCCCGGGGGCGTCAGAACCTTGACGAACCCCGCCGTGTCGTCCTCGATCAGGGCGCGGTCCAGGTCGTCCAGTTCATAGCGGGTCACCTCGTGGCGGATCCCGCGCTCCCGCGCCTCCTGTTCGTTGAGGCCGACCCGGGCGATTTCGGGATCGGTAAAGGTCGCCCAGGGCAGCTGGTCGTGGTTCACGCGGAAGCGGGCGAACGGTGCGAAGAGGGCGTTGATGGTGGCGTGCCACGCTTGGTGGGCGGCGGCGTGGGTGAACTGATAGGGACCGACCAGGTCGCCGCAGGCATAGATGCTCGGCACGGCCGTGCGCATCAGGCCGTTGACCGGGAGGTCGCGCGAGGTGTCGGTGACCAGCCCGAGCGCCTCCAGTCCGTAGCCGTGGAGGCGCGGTCGGCGGCCCACCGCGAGCAGGATCCGGTCGAAGGGGAGTTCGTGCCGGGCACCGTCACTGTCCCGGGTGGTCAGCACGCCCCCGTCGGTGGTGGCGCGCACGGCTTCACCGTGGTGGCCCAGGCGGAGGTCCACCCCCTCCCGCTCCAGTCGGCTCCGCAGCCGTTCGCCGGCGTCCGCGTCCTCCCGGGGGAGCAGGCGGGGTTCGCCCCCCACCAGGGTGACGGCGGAGCCGAGGTTGGCGAAGGCCTGCCCCAGTTCGCAGCCGATGGGGCCGCCACCGAGCACCAGCAGGCGCTTGGGAAGCCGTTCCAGCTGCCACAGGTTCTCCGAGGTGAGCGCCTCCACCGTTTCCAGCCCCGGTAGTGGGGGAACGGCTGGTTCGGCGCCGGTGGCCAGCACGATGGCGCGGGCCGAGATGCGGGAATGGCTGCCGTCCCGGGTGGTGATCGCCACCTCCCAGGGGCTCACCAGCCGGGCGTGGCCTGCGACCACGTCGACGCCCAGTTCCGAATAGCGTTCCACCGAATCATGCGGGGCGATGGACCGGATGGCCTCGTGGACTCGCGCCATCACGCGGGGGAAGTCGATGATCGGTTCACTGGCGGACACGCCGAAGCGGTCGGCGCCCCGGATGGTCCGGGCCACCCGGGCCGCGTGGATCAGCGCCTTGGACGGTACACAGCCGCTGTTGAGGCAGTCGCCGCCCATGGTGTCCGCTTCCACCAGGGTGACCCGGGCCTTGAGGGTGGCGGCGATGTAGGCGGCCACCAGTCCACCGCTGCCGGCGCCGATGACCAGCAGGTTGGTGTCGAAGCGGCGGGGGCGCCGCCAGTGCCTGGCCATGGTTGCCTCCCTCCGCGCGGTTGGTGTTGCAAGTATGGCGGTTCCGGACTGTTCACGCACCGTGGTGGATGTTGACAGCGTGCCATGTCGCGTGGCTATATACAAAAGAACTTTTGACAAATGAGGCGGGTGCCGGCCTGGCCGGTCTCGCCATCATCCGGCGGAGGCCCCATGCGTGATGAAGTGAAGACCTACTACGGCTCGGTTCTGCAGAGCAGTGATGACCTGCAAACCACGGCGTGTTGCACCGATGCGCCTCCGCCGGCGCATCTGCGCGCGGCGCTGGCGCGCGTCCATCCGGAGGTCAGGGCGCGCTACTACGGTTGTGGCCTGGTGGCGCCACCGGTGCTGGAGGGTGCGCGGGTGCTCGATCTCGGTTGTGGCAGCGGCCAGGACATCTACATGCTCTCCCAGCTGGTGGGGCCGGAGGGGCGCGTGGTCGGGGTCGACATGACCGAGGAGCAGCTGGCGGTGGCACGTGCCTATCAGGATTACCACGCCGAGGCCTTCGGCCACCCCGGGAGCAACGTCGAGTTCATCCACGGCTACCTGGAGCAGCTCGACGAACTCGGGCTGGCGCCCGAGAGCTTCGACGTGATCATCTCCAACTGCGTCATCAATCTGGTCCAGGACAAGGCGGCGGTACTGGCGGCCGCCTACCGGTTGCTGAAGCCGGGCGGCGAGTTCTATTTCTCCGATGTCTATGCCGACCGGCGGGTGCCGGAGGACATCGCCACCGATCCGGTGCTGTACGGCGAATGCCTGGGCGGGGCGCTGTACTGGAACGATTTTCTGCACCTGGCGCGCGCGGCCGGTTTTGTCGACCCGCGGCTGGTCGAGGATCGCCGGCTCGGGGTCGACAACCCGGAGCTGGAGGCGCGACTGGGTGCCGTGCGTTTCTATTCGGCCACCTATCGGCTGTTCCGGATCCCCGGGCTGGAGCCGGATTGCGAGGACTACGGGCAGGCGGTGCGCTATCGCGGCACCATCGCCGAACACCCGGAGGTCTTCGTCCTCGACAAGGGCCACCGGTTCGAGACCGACCGGGTGGTGCCGGTCTGCGGCAACACTGCGCGGATGCTGGCCGAAAGCCGTCTGGCTGACCACTTCGACTGTTACGGCGAGGCCACCACCCACTTCGGGATCTTTGTCGGCTGTGGTGGCGGGTTGCCATTCGACGACGGTTCGGCTCCGGTCGCGAGCGAGAGCGATGCGGGTGGCTGCTGCGGCTGAGCCAACGACCGGCTTCTGAATCCCGAAATGCACTGACAAGGAGAGACCATGACCACCGAACACGCCGTCCACGAGCGCAGCAATGTCCTGATCCTGGCGGCGAGCCAGGCGCTGTTCCTGATCGCCGCGGTGACGGTGATGACCCTGAGTGGCGTGGTCGGTGGAGAGCTGGCGCCGACTCCCGGGCTGGCGACCCTGCCGGTGGCGGCGATGATGCTCGGCACCGTGGCCACCACCCTGCCGGCGTCGCTGTTCATGAAGCGGGTCGGGCGGCGGCTCGGTTTCCTGGTCGGGACCCTCGGTGGCGGCGCGGCCGGGGCGGCGGTGGCCACCGCCGGGGTGCTGGCGGAGTCGTTC
>CAZGJO010000220.1:0-3367 GCA_964525685.1 uncultured Ectothiorhodospiraceae bacterium
GCCGCATCCACCGGCACGCCCAGCGCCTTGCGAACCGTGGGCAGGTCGCGGTGGAAGAGCTGGTCCTGCAGATGGCGGGTGCCGGTGGAGATGAGGACCTTGCCCTCACCCAGCAGGGCCGGTACCAGATAGGCGAAGGTCTTACCGGTACCGGTCCCGGCCTCGGCCACCAGCACCTGGTCCCCCGCCAGGGCCGCGGCCACGGCATCGGCCATGGCCTGCTGTTCCGCCCGTGGGCGGAACCCCGGCAGCGAATCGGCCATCGGGCCGTCGGGCCCGAGGACCCGGGCGGCGCGCCCGGTGGCCTCCGTGCTCTCCCTCTCTGCGTCCATTGCGGCGTCCCTGGCCGTTGTCTCGTTACTCATCGGGCCGATTGGTCCAGATGGGCGACGCGATCCGCCCCTCCTCCCGGGTCCAGACCGGATCGCCGATGATCCGGAAGCGCGCCACCGACATGGCGCCACGCTTGCGCCGGCCGGCGCTCGGCGTCTTCTCGGCCATGGCCTCCTCGATGGCCGCCCGGGTGGCGGCGAGGATCTCGAAGGTCTCGTAATCCTCGTCCATGAGTACCAGCAGCACCCGATCCCACGGCTTGTCCATGGCCAGCTGGCCGATACGCGGCTTGCCCTTGGATTCATCGAAGAACGCGCGCGCCTTGACCTGGATGCGCTCGCCGGCCCAGTCCCCCGTGCCGATGGCATCAACACCGCCCTCCTCGCCCTCGTACGGCTCCAGTTCCAGGAGCCGGATGGCGTCGGCGACGGCGATCTCGTTGCTGATGGGGAGGGTCTTGCCGGTGGTCCGGCGATATTCGGCCGCCAGGCGCCGGGCCTCCCCCATCAACCGGTCAACGGCATAGACTCCCACGGGCGGCATCACGGTTCAGGGGAATGGATCGCCACTTTACCGCTTCAGGGGTCACAGGCGCAAAGGCGGGGCCCACCGTAGGCAAATCGAATCCGGAACCGCTACCATACCCGAAAAGGAGGCCCCATGACGCAGCCAGAGACCCCCGCCTTCATCCGGGCACTGCAAAGCCCCGAAGCCTGGCCCCATGCCGTGGACGAGGTGACCCTGGTGGAGACCCACATCTCCTGGGTCCTGCTCGCCGGCGCATACGCCTACAAGTTCAAGAAGCCGGTGAACTTCGGCTTCGTCGATTTCAGCAGCCTGCATCTGCGCCGCTACTACTGCCGCGAGGAGCTGCGCCGCAACCAGCCACTGGCCGCCGAGCTCTACGAGGCGGTGGTCACCCTGAGCGGCGACCCCGAGGCGCCGCAGGTCCGGACGGACGGGGAGGAGACGGCGCCGGCCTTCGAGTACGGGGTCCGGATGCACCGCTTCGACGAGACGCAGCGGCTCGATCGCCTGCTGGCGGACGGGCGCCTGGAGGCGGCCGCGCTGGAGGATTTCGCCCGGCGGCTGGCGCAGTTCCACCAGGCGGCCGCCGTCTCCGGCGGTGCCACGGTGAGCGGGACGCCGGAGGCGGTGATTGCGCCGGCCCGCGACAACATCCGCGCCCTGCAGACACTGATGCGCGACCACCCGGAGCTGAAGCAGCACTCGGGGGAAGCGCTGGAGCGGGTCGCGGCATGGACCGAGGAGGCCTATCGACTGCTGGCGCCGACCATGGCCGCCCGCCGCGCCGAGGGCTTCATCCGTGAATGCCACGGCGATCTCCATCTCGGCAACCTGACCTGGTACGGAGGGCGGGTCATCGCCTTCGACTGCATCGAATTCAATCCGGACTTCTACTGGATCGACGTCATCAACGAGATCGCCTTCCTGGTCATGGACACGGCCGATCGCGGCCATCCGGCGCTGGGGCGCCGGGCCCTGAACCGCTACCTGGAGTGGACGGGGGACTACCCCGGCGTCGCCCTGCTGGACTTCTACCGGGTCTACCGCGCCATGGTCCGGGCCAAGGTGGCCGGCCTGCGCCTGGATCAGACCGAGGGGGAAGAGGCCGCGGAGGCGCGTGCCGAGGTGGCCGAGTACCTGGCCTTGGCGGCCCGCTTCATCCGCCCCCACCCGCCGTGGCTGGCCCTGACCCACGGCCTCTCCGGCTCCGGCAAGAGCCGCGTGAGCCGGGAGCTCATCAGCGCGGGCGACGCCATCCGCCTGCGTTCGGACGTCGAGCGCAAGCGCCTGCACGGCCTGGATCCGGATGCCCGCACCGCCTCGGGGACCGCCGCCGGCATCTACGCCCCCGAGGCCAGCCAACGCACCTACCAGCACCTGCTGGAACGCGCCGAGGCCCTGCTGCGCGCCGGCTGGCCGGTGGTGGTCGACGCGACCTTCCTGACCGCCGCCCGGCGCGCCCCCTTCCTGGAACTGGCACGGGAACTGCGGGTGGACAGCGTCATCCTCGACATCGACGCCCCGGAGACCGTGCTGCGCCAGCGGATCCGGGATCGGACTGCCAAGGGACACGACCCGTCGGAGGCCGACACCGCCATCCTCGATCACCAGCTCGGCCAGCGGGAGCCGGTGGCCGACGACGAGGCGACCCGCGTCCTGACCATCGACACCACCCGCGAGCGCGACCCCGCCGACCTCTGGCACCGCGTTGACGGGACCGACTAACCGGCCATCCGACCCCGACGGCGTCGTCAGGGCCCGCCATCCGGCGGCCAGGCCGCCACCGGCGCATGGCGCGGCGCCCGCCGACCCAGTGTGTCGACGAACGCGGCCCGTTCGGGGAGCGCCGGGAACAGGAAGAGATGGGACGCGCCGCGCTGGTCGCTGGCACCGAAACCCGGTACCGGCGCCCGGACCCCGGGCCACCCCTTGAACACCCGGGCCCAGAGCGCCTCCCGGCGACGGGCGTCGGTGGTCCACCAGAGCGCCACCGGCTCGGTGTGGGGGCGCAGATGGTCGAGGTGCCACCGCCGCTTGCTGCTCCCCCACCAGTGGCGTCCCGCCCGCGCCGCCAGACCGCCCGGCCCGAAGGCACTGCCGACGTAGCCGTAGGTCCCCGCCGGCAGAGTCCATTCACCCAGCCGCCCGATGGTCAGCGTCGTCGCCTCCGCCAGCCGGAGAAAGACGGCATAGGTGCCGGACCGGCGCGGAAGCGCGGGACCCTCAGCCCCGTCCGGGTTCCGCGCCATCATCCACGCCCTCTTCCTCTTCGCCATCATCCGCATACCACGCCTCGTCGTGGCGCGGATCCAGCTCCGCCGCCATCTGCGTGGTGCGCACCATGGGGATGTAGTCGCCCTGCGCCTCCGCCGGGATGTCCGGGGAGATCCGCATGCGGTGGAAGGCATATCCACCGAGCGCCGCCAGGACCAGGACCAGGAAGCCCTGCAGCGCGTGAGGGCCCAGCACCCCCATGACAAGCCCGGCCAGCAGCGGCCCCAGAACG